>JBBQQV010000033.1:0-12819 GCA_038215505.1 Lysobacterales bacterium | reverse complement strand
GCCCGAGGGCGAGCGATTTATGGTGTGCTGGCGGGAATTTGTGGAGTCGCTGGTGGCTTGGTGGCAGCCCAACACGTGCGCTTGCAACACCTGCCAGCTGATGAGGTTCCAGCGTGCGGGCCCGGACTTAACTACATGCTAGACACATTTCCAGTCTTGGACGCGATGGCCATGGTGCTGCGCGGTTCTGGTGAGTGCGCAAAGGTTGACTGGACGTTCGCTGGCCTGTCGATGCCCGAATGGACGCTGTTTTGCTTTGTGTCGCTGATATTGGCCGCGCTTTACGCGGGCTTTCGTCATCGCTAAAGGTTATGGAAGGTTGCGAAGGACGCAGCTTGCGCATCGAGTGTGCTGTGGCATCATGAGATGATGCACCGCACAAAACGCCAGCCTATGAATGCTCTCGAAGCCGGCCCGCAGCCGGTAAATCTTCCTCAAAACTGGGCACCCGACTCGTGGCAATCACGAGCGGCCATGCAGCAGCCAAGCTACCCCGACGCCGAGGCATTGGATTCTGCGCTGGCTGAGTTACATCGTCTGCCGCCCTTGGTGACGTCGTGGGAAATCCTTGCCTTGCGCAAGCAAATTTCAGAGGCCCAAGAAGGCAAGCGGTTTCTCCTGCAAGGCGGCGACTGTGCCGAGAGTTTCAGTGACTGCGAGTCCGGGTTGATTTCGAATCGCCTGAAAGTACTGCTGCAGATGAGCGTGGTGATGGTTCACGGCATGCGCCTGCCGGTGATTCGCGTCGGCCGGTTTGCGGGCCAGTACGCCAAACCACGCTCAGCGGATTTGGAAACCAAAGACGGCATCACCTTGCCTAGTTATCGGGGTGACTTGATCAATGCGCCTCCGTTCGACATCGCCTCGCGGACACCCAATCCACAGCGGATGATCGATGGCCATTCGCGCTCAGCGATGACCATGAACTTCGTTCGCTCTTTGATCGACGGTGGCTTTGCAGATCTCCATCACCCTGAATATTGGGATCTCGGTTGGGTGGCGCATTCACCGTTGGCGGCCGAGTATCAGCGCCGCGTTGACGCCATTGGTGATGCAGTCCGGTTCATGGAGACGCTGTCGGGCGAGTCGATCCACAATCTCAATCGAGTCGATTTCTACACGTCTCACGAGGCGTTGTTGCTGCATTACGAGCAAGGCTTGACGAGACAAGTGCCACGGCAGTGGGGCTGGTTTAATTTGTCCACCCACTATCCTTGGATCGGAATGCGAACCGCTGAACTCGATGGCGCGCATGTCGAGTACATGCGCGGGCTGCGCAACCCGATTGCGGTCAAAGTGGGCCCCAGCGTGACGCCTGAGCAACTAATTCGCTTGATTGATCGCCTGAATCCGGCCGATGAACCTGGCCGGCTGACGCTGATTCACCGGATGGGTGCAGGCAAGATCGAAACTGGCCTGCCGCCCTTGCTCGACACGGTGCGCCGCGAGGGCCGGCGGGTGCTGTGGGTGGCCGATCCGATGCATGGGAATACCGAGAGCACTGGCAACGGATACAAAACCCGCCGTTTCCAGAACATCCATCGCGAGCTGGAACGCGCGTTTGACGTGCATGCTGCGGCTGGAACGCGCTTGGGCGGCGTGCATCTTGAGTTGACCGGTGAGAACGTGACCGAATGCCTGGGCGGTGCCCGCGAATTGACCGAGACCGATCTCGAACGCGCCTATTTATCGAGTGTCGATCCGCGGCTCAATTACGAGCAATCCATGGAGTTGGCAATGTTGATCGTGCGCAAGCGCGGCAACGGCTAAGCCCAACCCTGTCAAAAGGGTCTATTCGATGTATGTGAACAGGCCCTAATGCGGGGGCCACACGGCCGTCGTGCCGGTGTTGCAGGCATGCTCGTCGCCCCTTCCTAAGTCCGACAGGCTGCTGGAGAAAGCGCCAATGCCAAAACTAGCTGCCGCTGGCGCATCGCGTTCATGAGGCGATCACTCCCAACTCACGACCGACGCGGGTAAACGCGTCGATGGCGCGATCCAAATGCTCGCGTGTGTGCGCGGCTGACATCTGTGTGCGAATGCGCGCTTGGCCTTTGGCGACCACAGGGAAGAAGAAGCCAATGGCGTAAATGCCTTCCTCCAGCAAGCGCTCGGCGAAGCGCTGTGCCAACGGCGCGTCGAACAGCATCACCGGGCAGATCGGATGCTCGCCTGGCTTCAAAGTAAAGCCTGCGTCTGTCATTTTTTGGCGGAAGTAGCGTGTATTCGCCGCGAGTGTTTCACGCAGGCCACCCGCGCCTGCCAGCATGCCGAACACTGCACTGCCGGCGGCCACCACATGCGGTGGCAGCGAGTTCGAGAACAGATACGGGCGCGAGCGCTGACGCAGCAGTTCGATGACCTCAACGCGTGCGGCGGTAAAGCCACCTAGTGCGCCGCCGAGTGCCTTGCCCAAGGTGCCGGTCACGATGTCGATTTTATCGAGCACGCCGCGCACCTCGGCCGAACCGCGGCCGCTGGCGCCGAGAAAGCCGGTGGCGTGGCATTCGTCGATATGCACCAACGCCTCGTATTCCGCGGCGAGCGCGGTGATGGCATCGAGCGGGGCGACGGTGCCGTCCATCGAAAACACGCCGTCGGTGGTGATGAGGATGGTCTGCGCGCCATCGGCACGTGCTTGCTTGAGCTGCGCCTCGAGATCGGCCACATCGCAATTGGCATAGCGGTAACGCTTGGCCTTGCATAAGCGCACGCCATCAATGATTGAGGCATGGTTGAGGGCGTCGGAAATCACCGCGTCCTTCTCACCGAGCAGTGGTTCAAACAATCCGCCGTTGGCGTCAAAGCAGGCGGCATAGAGGATGCTGTCTTGCATGCCGAAAAAATCGGCGATGGTGGCTTCCAGCTGCTTGTGCAGATCTTGGGTGCCGCAGATGAAACGCACACTGGCCATGCCGAAGCCGTGGCTGTCGAGGGCATCTTTGGCCGCTTGGATCACCTGCGGATGGTCGGCCAGCCCCAGATAATTGTTGGCGCAGAAATTCAGTACACGACGACCATCGGCCAGGGTGATCTCGGCGGATTGAGGTGAAGCGATCACGCGCTCGCGTTTAAACAATCCCTGTTCGCGAATGGATTCAAGTTCAGCGGCAAAACGGGTGAAGGCAGCGGACATGCGAGGGTTCCCTATGTTCTTTGGCGGCGTTGGCGTGCTGACATTATCGGCGAGACGGTTGACTCAAGCGGCTTCGCCTGGACGTTGATAGGGCGGGGCACCGGGCCAGCGCACGTAGGCGCGTATGCTCCAGCCACGTCGCGTCAGCTCACGCTCGGCGAGTGGGCTGATCATGCCGGCGACCAATACGGTCCGGCGCGCATGCTCGCTTACGCTCACGTGGTCGAACCAGCGCTTTACTTCCGGCGTCCAGCTCAAACGATCCACAGCCAAGGGCAGCAGAAATTCACCGTCAGTCGCTCGATAGCCGGCCAGCTGGGCGACCGCGACCAGTTCGCCGCCGGTGGCCGGCACATCGCCGTTGTGCAGCAATAACGCCAAGCCATTCAACACAAATTGGGTTTCGACTTCCGAGCGCGCCAACAGCGCCGTGTCCAGCAGGGCCTCAACGCCGCTGGTTGGTTGCAGCTTGTCGACTGAATCCAGCAGAGCGCTTAAAGCTTGCGGTGTGAACGCGCTGCGCCAAGCGAGTTGGTAGCTTAGGTCGGGGTCGGCGGTCCATTGGGAAAGCCGCTCCTCCAGCACCCTTCGCTGGTTTTCCTCGGGCGGGTCGGAGGTGACGCGGTCAGCCAGTGCGATGTGTCCGATCACACTGGACGTGCCCGCCGACGCGATGGCGATGATCTTGGAACTGGCCATGCGGCCGCTGGCCAATGCCCAAGCCAATTCGTCCAGTCTTTCCCGCAGCAATGGATTGCCGGTCCAGGACTCGATGCCAAGCGATTTGGCAATATCGCGGCGTGCTCGATCATGGCCCGCTTCCGAACGCAACAGACGGCCGACTTCATCCACCGGGGCGTCCCACCATGGATCCTCTTGTTTGGCGCTCGGTGATGGATTGGCAGATGTCGGTGATCCATCATTGAAAACCGCGACTTCAAGGCGATTGCCAATTCGACGCGCCCGATCCCCCAACTTTTGCACCCGTTCGGTGAGCATGCGCAGGACGCCTGCTGGCACCCGAGCCGCCGATCGCAACGGACTGCGAATGATGCTACCGGCTTTATTGAATGGATCGCGGATGCTGCCAATGCCAGCCTCCTGCAAAGCAGCGAGCATGGTTTCCGAATGCAGCGCTTCGACCAGAGGCATCTCGTTGACCCGCCGCGCCAGCAGTTCAACGCTGGATGCATCCAGCAGCCCCCAATCGGTTTCGATCACAAAATGCGCTTGCAGACCTTCATATTGCGCGTATGGACGTACTTTGAAATGCGGTCCCGCGAGCAATGCCGGCGTGACCAGTTCTGCCGCGGCCAGATTAGGCTCGACTTCGGTCTTGGCCGTCGCCAAGCCGGCGGAGCTGCAAACAAGCAATAGACTGAATACAAGACGACAACGCATGGATCAGGCACAACCGGTAACGGGGCGCGCAGTCTGCCTGTTTCATGCCGAGTTTGCGCTTGGCGGGTATTGGCTATTCAGCCAAACTTCGGTGTTCCATGCATGCAGTGTTGAATCAGGTAGGGCAGCCAAGCAAGCTCGGCTCTGCAAGGGCTGAAGCTGCACAGTAAAAGGAGCGATAGTAGTGATAAAGCAAAAACCCCGGCGAACCGGGGTTTCTGCTTGTCCTGCCTCGCCGCTAGAGTCAGCGAGCAGCGTTGCTGTTCATCACCGAATTGCGACCCGAATCCAGGAACTGCGCCGGATCGCGCATGCCAGCAGTGTGGCATTGGCCGGTGGTATGGCCGCGATTGAGGCCGCCCGAGAGCTGGCCATTGGTTTGCTCGGTTGTGCCGTCTTCTGGATCGCTTAGCACCAAATCGGTGGCGAAGTTGCAGTAGTCGTTGGTCCACCAGTTGGTGGTCCGGAAGGCCGTGGTGTAGTAGCTGACCTTGGCCCGCGAGGCGGTCGGAATGCCTGCCAACCAGCTTGAGGCGCCGCTGTAGGTCAGATCATTGTTGGTGCCACAACCTACTCCGAACACCGAGCCAACTGACGCCAGAATGCCTGACAGGTTGGTGCCCTTGTATGGCGTTCCCACCGATTGGATCAGGCGACTGCCAGTGGCGTTGTCAAGGCCACTCCAATAATAGTTGTAGAGATGCAGCGCAGCGGCACCACCCTGACTATGGGCGACGATTCCGTACGAGTTCCAAGTGTTGCCAAAAGTCTGGATCAGCCGCGCAAACTGGTCGTGGCTGCGATTCTGGTTGGCATCCAAAAAGCTTGACGCAGTAGTGAATTGGCTAGCCGGCCAAACACCACCTGAGCAATAGCCGTGCACCAACAGCAGGCGCTTGCCAACGCCTTTGTGTTGTGCGCCTCGGGGACGTGGACCCATCTGCATGGTTTCATCGATCTTGATGCCGGTTGCGCCCGCCTTCACCCGGAGGGTAGGCAGATTCACCGCGAGGCGCTTGCTAGAGGCCAAGGTGACAAAATTGTTCGGATCCTCGATTCGCAGATTGCGCAACTCAAAGGGTGCTACCGCGCCCGCCATCGCGACCCAACGCTCATCGAAGCCCAGGCTCAGCGCGCCATCGCTTGGCGTCACCATGCCACCCACCCACGCCACCGCAATTGGACTGCCAGACTTGTCGGTTCCCCAGACTTCGGCATAGGCGCGGAAGTGCTGATCGGCTTTTTCGGCCACAACGGGGAGTTCAATCTGCAAGCGCGTTCCGCCTGCAGCAGACGCGACTGCAACCGCGACATCGCCGGCGAGCGCAATGCTTGCGTCAACGACGGGAATCGGATGTTCAGCCGTGCGAATGAACGCTTGGCCGCTGCGATCAACGCCACTCACCACCACTTGAGCAAGGAAGTCTCCCGCCGACGCGGCAAAAAAATCGCCACCAAATACGCCATCACCGGCGCTGCCATCGTCATGCGCGCCATCATCGAACATGGCGTTGACGGCGACCCGACCATCCGGGTACGTGACCCGCAGTTCGGCGCGCTCGATGTGACCTGCGGCGTCGCCCATGAGCACTTTGTCGCTGGCATCTGTCGCGGTGAGGCGAGCGGCTAGGCCAATGCGTTCACCGACCAATTGCCGGCTGTGGGTCTGATGGGACGCAAGTTCGGTACTGGCATTGCCTTCAATCAGCAGGAACCCGCGTTTGCTCGCGCCCGCCGCAGCATTGATCTTCAAGTTCCAGCTGCCGCTCTCCACTCCTTCCAAGCTGTAAAGGTCAGCCGGGAACGCGGCTTGCTGCATGCCGAATTGGGTGCGCTTGACCGAGCGAGCCAAGTCCGCTGCTGATTTCGCCATTCCGCCAGACGGGCTGGTCAGGTCGGCTTGCCACGCGTCCGCCATTTGCCCGGAAAACAGCAAGAAGCGGGCCTCGCCGTTTTCAACAGGAAGCCGGCCCTGCCAGCCCAAGCGACCATCCTTCTGCTGCGACAGTTCGATCGCGATCAGTGCGCTCTTGGAATGGATGGTGGCATCGGTCGGGTCGGCGGCTTGCATGGAAGCAAAGTCACTGGGGCTACCCGATAGCTGTTTAGCAATTGGCCCATTATCGGCGACGGCATTGCCGCCCACCGCTAACAGTGCCAATGCGATGGCGTTGACCAGACTTGACTTGCGCTTGCTGAAAATCGAGATCACTGCAAACCCCTCCCAGGGCAAGTGAAAAGCGGGCGCAGACGAGGCCGGAACCTGACATTTGGTTCGGTGTGCTGCGCGGTAGTGGCACCGAGTTTCTTCCGACGCTGCCGAGCGTTGCGCTCAGCCGAGGACTGCCTGTCCGTACGGTGCCGGATGGAATGCTAATCTGGACACCAGCTGAACGCAAGTGCCAAGTTGTGACGAAGCCCGCACCACGTCGGTGCCTTGCTATCGGTTCCAAGGGCTTGGTTTCCGCGAAGTTGACATCGTTTGCGCCGAATCGGTGCGTCTTGTTCGCAACGCAGGCACAATTCGGGTCGACGCCCCTCGGTGCTGCGTGTTAAATCGCTATCGCCGCCAACAAGTCCATAAAGTGACCCCTGCCGACACGCGCGGAGGGCGCAGCGTCGGGCGGCAGTTTCTTCCCCGTTGACTAAAGCTATGGAGAGTTCCCGATGAGCCGAATCACCCTCCGCCCGCTCGCGCTGGCTTGTTTGATCCTTCCGCTCGCCGGCTTTGCCGGCGTGGCGCAGGCACAGGACGAAAGCCCATTCACCTGGAATGCGGCTGTCACCACGGACTACGTGTTCCGTGGCGTTTCGCAGACCAATGAAGATCCGGCCCTGCAGCTAGGTGCCGACTTTGGCTTTGGCAGCGGCTTCTACATCGGTGCATGGGCATCCAATGTCGATTTCGGCTCGTCAGTGGGTGCCGACATCGAACTCGATACCTATGTCGGTTGGGCCAAAGAGTTCAATGAAAATGTCAACCTCGACATCAGTTTGCTGCGATACAACTACTTTGGTACCAACTCAGGGATTGATCTGGATTACAACGAGCTGATCGGCACCTTGGGTACCGGGCCGGTGAGTTTCACGTTGGGCTATACGAATGATGTCTATGCCAGCGACACCGACAGTTTCTACTATCAGGTAGCGGCTGGTTTTACCCCGGGCGGCGGCGATTTCGGACTCGACTTTGGGGTCGGCCGCACCACCTTCTCCAATGATCTGGGGTTGGACGACTACACCGACTACTTCGTCTCCGCGAGCTATCCGTTGGGTCCGTTTTCCGCTGCGCTTGGCTACTACGACAACGATGGAAGCGGCAACGACAACTTTGGCGAAGTGGCCGATGGCCGTTTGGTGTTTACGCTGTCCATCGAAGGCTGAGGGCTGATTTCTACCAACGGCCACCTTCGTGGTGGTCGTTGGAGGGCTCCAAGGCTGTTTTGGTTGGCGCATCGCGGCTTCCGCCGCTCCCACAAAAGACCTGCGGAAGACGCCCTGTCGCAGAGGATGTCGCAGAAGATGTCGCAGAAGATAGGGTGGCAGCTTCGGAAGCCGCGATGTCCTCGACATCCCAGTCACCACCAGACCGCTCTCAATTCCAACCGCACACCCAGTCACCACCACACCGCTCTCAATTCCAACTGCACACCACCTTGCCGCAGCTTCCCGCCTCCATCAGGTCGAAACCTCGCTGAAAGTCGTCGATGTGGATCTGGTGGGTGAGGACTTTTTGCAGCGGGAAGCCGGTCAGCAACATCTGCGTCATCTTGTACCAGGTCTCATACATGCGACGGCCGTAAATGCCGTGCAAGGTGAGGCCTTTAAAGATCACTTTGTCCCAGTTGATGCCCGCGCCGTTGGGCAAGATTCCGAGCAGCGCCACCTTGCCGCCGTGATACATGCAATCGAGCATGTCGTTGAACGCGCCGGGATGGCCAGACATCTCAAGCGCGACGTCGAAGCCTTCCATGTGCAAGTCGGCCATCACCGCTTTAAGTGATTGCTTGGCGACGTTCACAACCCGCGTCGCACCCATGTCCGCAGCCAGCTTCAGCCGATAGTCATTGACGTCGGTCACCACGACGTTGCGTGCCCCGATGTGTTTGCAGATGCCAGCAGCAATAATCCCGATGGGACCAGCACCGGTGATCAGCACGTCTTCGCCGATGACGTCGAACTCCAGTGCGCAGTGCGCAGCGTTGCCGTATGGATCAAAAAAAGCGGCCAGTTCCGAGGGAATCTGATCCGGAATCGGCCATAGATTGCTGGCCGGCATGGCGATGTATTCGGCGAATGCACCGTTGCGATTGACGCCGATGCCAATCGTGTGCGGACACAGATGTTGGCGACCGGCGCGACAATTGCGACAAACACCACAAACGATGTGGCCCTCCGCCGAAACTCGATCTCCGATTCGATAGGTGGTGACGCCTGGCCCCAACTCGACGATGCGACCGACAAACTCGTGGCCGATGACCAAGCCTGGCTTGATCGTGCGGATGCTCCATTCGTCCCACTTGTAGATGTGCAGATCGGTGCCGCAAATGGCAGTCTTTTCCAGTTTTATCAGCACTTCGTTCGCACCCGGCGTCGGCACTGGCACTTGCTCCATCCAGATGCCGCGCGTGGCTTCGCGCTTGACTAACGCCTTCATCATTGCGGCGGCCATGGCGTGCTCTCTCGATAAATGAAGAAGCAATTATACGAGTCACCCAGCGCTTGGCGCGGCGAGTCAGCTTGTATCCCGCCCAGCTTTCGACCCAGGGATCCGCGTTTTGCATCGACTAGACTTACCGGCTTTCCGTTGCCGAGTCTTGTTCGATGAGAGTGATTTCCTGCTCCGCCTTGCTGTTCGTATCCGCGCTGTCGGCGACTGAAGTCAGTTTCGCTGGCGAAGGCATGTGGACACCGGATCAGCTGCCCGAAATCGCAGCGCCGCTTAAAGCGGCCGGGCTTGAGCTGGATCCGGCGCAATTTGCAACGCTCAGCGGCAAGCCGATGGGTGCGATCGTCAGCCTGGGCGGTTGCAGCGCGTCGTTTGTCTCGCCCGATGGCTTGGTGGTGACCAATCACCACTGTGCCTATGGTGCCATCCAGCTGAATTCCACCGAGCAGAACAACTTGCTGCGGGATGGGTTTTACGCGGCAGATCGCAGTGGCGAACTGAGCGCCGGTCCGGCAGCGCGAATATTCGTCACTCGCTCGATTCACGACGTCACCCGTGAGGTAATGAAAGCGGTCAATCAACGCATGACGAATCGGCAAGCATTCGATGCTGTCGACACGACCCGCAAGCGCTTGGCCGCGCGCTGCGAAGCGACACCCGGACAACGTTGTAACGTCGCCAGTTTTTTCGGCGGTGTGGTGTATCGCCTGATCGTGCAAATGGAGATTCGCGATGTCCGGCTGGTGTATGCGCCGCCGGAGGCCATTGGCAAGTTTGGTGGTGATGTTGACAACTGGATGTGGCCACGGCACACGGGCGACTTTGCTTTTTACCGCGCTTATGTCGGCGCTGATGGCAGGCCGGCTGATTTTTCTGCCAACAACAAACCCTATCGACCAGAACAGCATTTGCGGTTGGCGCAAGCGGGGTTGCAGGACGGCGATTTCGTGATGGTGGCTGGCTATCCAGGAACCACTTCACGCTATCGATTGGCTGACGAAATCGAAGCGGTTATCGATTGGACCTATCCGAAGCAGATTCAACGCTTGACCGACATGATGGCAATTGTCGACGCAGCGGCTCCGGTGGGCTCGGATATCTTCATCAAATACGCTTCCACCATGGCATGCTGGAAGAACGCGCGGAAGAATTTCAGCGGCCAGCTGCAAGGCTTTGCCAGCGCAGATACCTTGGGACAAAAGCGCCGCGAGGAAGCCGCACTTGAAGCGTGGTTGCAAGTCAAGCGCGCCGATGGCGGCGGCTTGACAGAGTTGCGCGCACATCTGGCGGTGGGCCGGCAAATGCGTGAGCGCGATCTGGTGCTGGCCACGATTGCTGGCGGCGGATTGTTTTCCACGGCACGCAGCCTGCACCGCCTGAGCATCGAGCATGAGCGCCCCGATGCGGCACGTGAAGTCGGCTTTCCAGAGCGCGACGAGTCACGCATCCAAGCAGGGTTGACGCAACTGGACAGGCGCTATGATCCGGCGATAGATCGTCAGTTGTTGTCATACGCGCTCAAGGATTACGTCGAGCTGCCATCGACACAGCGGCTCCCCGAACTGGATACGTGGCTTGGGGTGCAGGACGCGTCCAAGCCCACGCACGCCAACATCGACGCCGCGCTGACGAAGTTGTACGCCGGCAGCCAATTGGGTGATATCGACATGCGTCTCGGGCTGTTGAACAGCAAGCGCCGCGCAATTGAATCCAGCACCGATACTTTTCTGCAGCTGGCGGTAGCGCTGGGGCCAGCGCTGCAACGCATCGAGGATGAGCGCAAGACCTTTGACGGTGCCCTGCTGCGACTGCAGCCGGCGTACATGCGCGCGATGCTCGACTATCGCAAAAGCCAAGGATTGGCGACCTACCCGGATGCCAACGGCACCCTGCGGATTACCTTTGGCAAGGTGGCTGGAGTCAGCCCGCGCGATGGATTGAGCTACCTGCCATTCACAACCACGACGGGCATTCGGGAAAAGCACAGCGGGGTGAGTCCGTTCGATGCCACCGCGCCGCAGCTGGCTGCCATGTCTGAAGGACGCTGGGGCAAGCACGCAGGCGAGGGTGCCAGCGGTGTGACAGTGAACTTCCTTGCTGATCTGGACGTCACCGGCGGCAATTCGGGCTCGGCCACGCTCAACTCGCGCGGCGAGTTGGTCGGTTTGCTGTTTGATATGACCTGGGAATCGGTGGCATCCAACTGGGTCTTCAACCCCGCGCTCACCCGCACCATCCACATTGATCAACGTTACATGCGGTGGGTGATGGAGCAGGTGTACCCTGCACCGGCAGTGTTGCGCGAGCTCGACGTGGGCAACGACTGAACACAGCGCTGGACGGCGAGTGGCTTCGCCGGCAACGGGAAAAGGAACCAGTGTGACGCGCACGCTCGACGAATGGTTGGCGTACCAGCAGACCCTGTTACCAGTCGGAATGATGCTGGGACTGGAGCGTGTGCGACGGGTGGCTGCAGCGCTTGATTTGGCGCGGGCGGCGAAGTGGATCATCAGTGTTGCTGGTACCAACGGCAAAGGCTCGACCGTTGCCTTTGTGGATGCGATTGCGCGCGCTGCCGGGCTGCGAGTCGGTAGCTATACGTCGCCGCATTTACTGCGCTACACCGAGCGAATTCACATCGATGGCAGCGAGGTTGAGCCAGCGCGTTTGATCGATGCGTTCGAGCGGATCGAGCACGCCAGGGCCGATACGCCATTGACCTATTTCGAATTTGGCACCTTGGCAGCACTGCTCATTTTCGCCGAGTCGGCACTGGATCTGGCGGTGCTGGAAGTTGGTCTGGGTGGGCGCTTGGACGCGGTCAATCTGGTGGATGCCGACATCGCCATTCTGACCACGGTCGCGCTGGATCACACCGAGCACCTCGGGGCGGATCGAGAGGCCATTGGCATAGAAAAGGCGGGGATCTTTCGCGCTGCTCGCCCAGCCGTGTTGAGTGAGGCGCTGCCACCTTTGTCTGTGCTGGCGGAGATTGAGCGCATCGGCGCCATTGCGCTGCGAGCGGGGCTCGATTTTCGCGCGACGCCCAGCCTTGCCGGCGCTTGGAAGTACGAAGACAGTCAAGGCAGCATGCAGCTGCCAGCGCCGGCCTTACAGGCTGCCTGTCAAATGGCCAATGCCGCTGCCGCGCTGGCCGCACTCCGCCACTTGCCGCAGGCACCGGTCATCTCGGAAGCCGCTGCCGCAGATGCAATTGGCAACGTCCGCTTGGCGGGTCGCTTGCAGCGATTGCCGGGGCCGGTTGAGGTGTTGCTTGATGTCGCCCACAACCCTCAGGCTGCGACCGAATTGGCCAAGTGGCTTGCGCGTAATCGGCCGAAAGGCGCGACCCAGGCTGTATTCAGCGCACTCGCTGATAAAGATATCCCGCGCGTGGTCGCGGCGATGATGGGCGTTGTCGACGTGTGGCGATTCGCTGGACTGGCGCACGTGAGTAAGCGCGGGCTGGATGTCGATGCACTTTGGCGGGTCGTGTCGGGGCTGCTTTCGAAAAGCATCAGCAGCCGTCACCTGAGCGTCGCGGATGCGCTGACGGAAGCCCTGTCCCACGCCGAGCCCGGCGACCGCGTCGTGGTATTCGGTTCGTTTCATA
>JBBQQV010000032.1:0-12963 GCA_038215505.1 Lysobacterales bacterium | reverse complement strand
CAGGTGGCCAAAGTTGCGCGCGTTTGTGGGAGCGGCGGAAGCCGCGAAAGGAGTTGCCTCAAGGCGCCCGCATCGCGGCTTCCGCCGCTCCCACAGGCAACAGCGCTCGCAGGCGGTGTAGATGTTGTCCACAGCAAAAGCCAGGTGGCCAAAGTTGCGCGCGTTTGTGGGAGCGGCGGAAGCCGCGAAAGGAGTTGCCTCAAGGTGCCCGCATCGCGGCTTCCGCCGCTCCCACAGGCAACTCGGCGCGTCCCTCACCAACTCCCCACATTTTCCATCGACACCCAAGGCTCGCAAGGTGGCAACGCTTCTCCCACCTGCAACAACTCGATCGACACCAGATCCGGAGAGCGCACGAAGGCCATGCGGCCGTCGCGGGGCGGGCGGTTGATGGTGACGCCGTGCGCCTGCAAGCGCTCGCAGGCGGTGTAGATGTTGTCCACAGCAAAAGCCAGGTGGCCAAAGTTGCGCGCGCTGCCGTAGTCCTCCGCGTCGTAGTTGAAGGTCAACTCGATCTCGGCATGTGGGGTGGCTGGCGCGGCTAAAAACACCAGGCTATAGCGGCCCGTCGGATAATCCTTGCGCCGCGTCTCGATCAATCCCAATGCGTCTCGATAGAACCCAAGCGAGGCATCCAGATCGCGCACGCGGACCATGCTATGGAGATATTTCATCGTCGATGGGTGGGTGATCAGTCGAGGAAAAAGTCCGGCAGCAGTGGGCGGCCAGGCTGGACGGCATATTGCTCGAAGTCGCTGATCCCGCGGCTGCGCAGCAGGTCTTCATCGACCAGAAACTGGCCAGTCATCTGCGCCGCTGGGGTGGTCAGAATCGCATGCGCGGCGTCGGCCATGATGGCGGGCGTGCGCGCGCCATTGGGATCGACGCCGGGAATCATTTTGAGGGCGTCAGTCAAGATCACCGTGCGCGGCCACAAGGCGTTGACTCCGACCCCGCGCGGACCAAACTCGGCCGCAAGACCCAGGGTGACAAAGCTCATGCCCATTTTTGCCAGCGTGTAGCCAACGTGCGGGCCCCACCATTTGGGTGCGAGATTGATCGGCGGTGCCAGCGTCAGAATGTGCGGGTTGCTCGCTTTCAGCAATTCCGGCAAGCAGGCTTGGGCACATAGAAAACTGCCGCGTGAATTGACCTGCTGCATCAGATCAAAGCGTTTCATCGGCGTATCCAGCGCGCCGCGCAGCCAGATTGCGCTGGCATTATTGATCAGGATGTCGATGCCGCCAAAGCGCGCGACCGTCGCTGCCACTGCGGCATGCACTTGTTCTTCTTCGCGGATATCGACCTGCAGCGGCAGGGCGATTCCACCTTCGGCTTCGATCTCAGCGGCAGCCGAATAAATGGTGCCCGGCAGCTTTGGATTGGCCACGCCCGACTTTGCCGCGACCACGATATTGGCGCCATCCCGCGCGGCGCGCTTGGCAATGGCAAGGCCAATGCCTCGCGAGGCACCAGTGATGAACAGGGTCTTGCCGCGCAGGTTGGTCATGGGATGGGTCGAAGGCGAAGGAGGGGATGGGTGGTAAGGGTTCTTGGAATGGTCAGAAAAGCGACCTTGACCTGAATCTGATTGACCAGAAGTTGACTGACCTGAATCTGGCTGACCTGAATCTGGCTGACCTTGGCAAGCGAGCAGCCGAACAAACTCGGCTCTACGGGCCGGCAGCGAAGCTCTTCTGGATTGCCGCTCGCTCTGCTGTCAAAGCTGATGGGCAGCTACCCCACATTACCCTTCTCAAGCAACAAAGCCGCCAGCCACTGATCGCCTTTCTCGATCAACTCGAGCGGGGTGTATTCCCAGCCCGTCAGACCCAGGGTCTCGCCGATCACCCAGTCGCGTTGTTCCTTGCTGAATGAGCTGCCGCCGCCGGCAATGCGGCCGAGCACGGTGCGCGAGGGCGCGGGGCCTTCGCGCTCGGTGCGAGCTTTGGCTTCGACTGACGCCGCTGGCGTGCTGGCTTGGGCTACCAAAATGGACAAGCGAGCCAGTGCCTGCGCCTGTACATCACGCTCTGCACATTCCGGCACGGCGGCGGCCAAGGCGGTGTGCAGCTCAGCCAGTTGGATCTGCGCGGCGCGTTGGCGTTCTTTCGCTTGGCTCATGCGGTGGTTGATGCGTTCCCGCTCGCGGGTCAGTTCATCCAGCTGCTTGGTGACAACCAACAGCTCTTCCGTGGGCTCGTACAGGGTCCGCTCGCCGAGCAATGTCATCACCCGCGCGTTGAGTTCTTCGTAAATGTCCAGGTGCGAGTGCTTCAAGGTCCGCGCCACCGTTTGCCACGCCAATGCCACCTGCTGCGAGGTTTGGCTGCCGACTGCTGGCGCTTGTACGCCTTGTTTGCTGACTTCAGTCAGCGCAACTTCAAGCCGCGCGAGCAGCGATTGTGCCGCCTTGCCGGGCAGCGCCCGCAAAGCAATACGACAATCAATCAAAAGTGTGCGAAGGTCGATCACCGGCTGATTCTAGCCCGTGTTTGCGAACTCTGAACGGGGCGTTGCGATGTTTTACGCAACGCCCCAGGTTTGCTCAGAAGGACTGTTGCCTAGCCCTTCTGCTCGGCGATCCACTGATCGACCAGCCGCTCCAGAATAAAGATCGGCACCGAGCCCGAAGTCAGCACCACATTGTGGAACTGGCGGATGTCGAACTTCTCGCCCAACTCGGACTTAGCCTTGGCACGCAGCTCCAGAATTTTCAGCATGCCGACTTTGTAAGCCAGCGCTTGTCCCGGGTTGACCAGATAGCGCTCGATCTCGGCGACTACTTCGCCTTTGCCCATGCCGGTGTGCTCACGCATGTAGTTGATCGACTGTTCGCGGCTCCAATGCTTGGCGTGCATGCCGGTGTCGACTACCAGGCGCACGGCGCGGAACATCTCAGCTTGCAGGCGTCCTAGGTTGTCCAGCGGCTTGGCTTGGAAGCCGGCTTCCCAAGCGACCTGCTCGGAGTACAGCGCCCAGCCTTCGGCGTAGACGGTGAAGGGCAGGAAGCGGCGGAAGATCGGCAGGCCTTTCAACTCCTGCGCCAACGCGATCTGAAAGTGATGACCCGGAACCGCTTCGTGATACGCCAAGGTGCGCATGCCAAAGCGTGGCAGGTCTTCGACGCTGCGCAAGTTGGCGAAGAACGCGCCGGGCCGCTTGCCGTCCAGCGACGGGCCCTGGTAGTAGGCACCGGGTGCGGTCTTCTCGGAGAACTTCGGTACCCGCTTTACTTCGACTTTCGCCGCCGGTTGCTTGTCAAACCAGTCACCAAGACCTGCCGAGACTTCGTCGATGATGCGCTGATACTCGGCCAGAATCTGCTCACGACCCTCGTCGGTGTCGGCAAACAACTGGTCTTCGCGTTTGCTGATCCGTTGCACGCGCTCGCCGACGCTGCCTTCGACTAGGCCTTCGCCTTGCAAGATCGCATCCATCTCAGCGCTGATGCGCGCGACTTCGGCAAGGCCAATCTGATGGATCTGATCGGGCGACATGTCCGTAGTGGTCTGGTTGCGCACCCGCCACGCGTAGTAAGCATCGCCATCGGGCAAGCGCCACGCGCCGTCGTTGCTGGTGGCCTTGGGCAAAAGCGCTTCGTGATATCCGATCAATTTGCGATAGGCCGGATACACCGAAGCATCGATGGCCTGCGCAAGCTCGGCTTGCAGCGCGCTGCGGGTCTTCTCGCTGAGATCATCGGCGGGAATCTTGTTCAACTTCTCGGCAAAGCTGGTGTACAGCAGATGCTCGGCTGCGGGTACGTCAATAAAGCCGCGCATCTGCTTAAGCACTTTCTCGACGGTAAAGCGCGGCGGCAGGATTCCCAGCGACTCGCGCTTCTGCAAGCCCTCGATCACCTGATCAAATTTGCGCTCGAACTGGCCGATGCGGGCGATGTAGTCGCGCGCATCACGCTCGCTTTCAACGAAGTGCGAGTCCGCCATGAAGTTGGGCAGGCCGCTTTGTACGCCGAACATCTGGTTGACTGGGAAGTTGTGATACCGAAAGCGCTTGCCTTCGGTGACCTGGTCGCCGAGAAAGCTGTCGAAGATGTCGTAGGAAATCAGATCCTGACCCGCCATGGATTCGCGGTCGTAGCTTTTGAAGGTGGCGTAGTCACGCTCCAACTTGGCCATTTGTGCATCTTCAGAGGCGAGCGAATCGTCGGCCAATTTGGCGTTGTGCCCTTTGATGCCGATGGGCTCAAGCAGTCGCATCTGGGTCAGCATTTCCGGGTTGTCCAGCGCGAACTGCAGAAACACGCGGCTGTAGAACCAGTTGACGCTGAGTGGCTTGAAGTACCAGGTATGCGCCGCCAAGGCGCCGCCGGTGACCAGCAGCAACAGCAGCAACAGTCCAAACCATTTGAAAATCCGCTTGATCATTGACGCGCTCCGAAAAGGGGAAGGTGATGGCGACAGGTGGCGAGCGGCAAGCTTGAGAATCTAATGGATACCCTTCTCCCTCCGGGAGAATGGCACTCAGTGGGCTCGACGCCCAATCAGCTGCCAACAAGCGGGCGATTATCCGCATAAATGGCCACCAGCTCACCCGCCATTGGTTGGGGTGGCGGACAGTCGCGGACGCGAGCGGACGCTTGTTCGTTGTCATCGGGCAAGGAGTTAAGTGCTGCATCAGCAAGGGCTTGCACCATTTGACCGGTCTGGCATGCCGTGTGCATTGAAGGACGCAGACCACTCATCTGATCGACACCATGAGCATTCGCGACACCGCCGCCCAGGATCGCGTCATGCAGGCACCGCCATGGTGGCGAGCGCATCTTCGCGCCTTGCTGGCGGCCACATTAGGCATGGTCGTGCTGGTGCTGGCGCTGCCCTCGCTGTCGCGCATGCTCAGCGCGGAAACGTCCATCTCGGCCGAGCGCCTGCGCTTTGATACCGTGCATCGCGGCTTGCTGGTACGTGATGTGCAGGTGCCGGGACGGGTGGTGGCGGCGGTGAGTCCTTCGTTGTACGCATCCGCCGCAGGCACGCTTTCGCTCAAGGTAACCGCCGGAGCAACCGTCAAGCAGGGTGAGCTGCTGGCGGTGATCGACAGCCCCGAGATGCAAAGCCTGTTGCAGCAGTCCAATTCGCTGCTGCAAACGCTGGAAATCGAGGTCCGCCGCAGTCGTATCGATAGCCGCAAGCAAGCCTTGGGCAGCCGGCGCTTGTTCGATGAGGCGCAGGTCGCGTTTGCTGCGGCTCGGCGGGAGATGGATCGCGCCGAAAAATCATGGGTCATTCGCGCGATCAGCGAAGTCGACTATCAGCGTGCCAAAGACGATCTGAAAAAAGCCGAGCTGGCTTTGCAGCACACCAAAGGCGACACCGAGCTTGAGCGCGAGAGCCTGGCCTTCGAGCAGACCACGCGTGAGCTGGCCTTGGAACAGCAGAACCTGCGTTCCGCTGAGGTGAGTCGACTGGTGGCGGGCCTGGAAGTGCGCGCACCGGTGAATGGTCTGGTCGGCAGTATTGCGGTGGCTGATCGCACTGCGGTGGCCGTGAACCAGATCTTGATGACCGTCGTCGATCTGGCCCAACTGCAGATCGACGTGCAGATTCCTGAAACCATGGCCGACGATCTTGGCCTCGGGATGCTCGCCGAGATTCGAATTGGCAATGACAAACACGCCGGCGTGCTTGCCTCGATCGCGCCGGAAATCACCGCCAACCAGGTCTCCGGCCGGGTCCGCTTTGCGGAAGTGCAACCCACCACCGTGCGCCAGAACCAGCGCGTTGACGTGCGCATCGTTATTGAGGAAAAGGCCGACGTGCTGCTGCTTGCGCGCGGGCCGTTTGTGGATACCGGCGGCGGTCGCATCGCTTACGTGGTGGAAGACGGCATAGCCGTCAAGCGCACCATCGAAGTGGGTGCGGTCAGTGTCGCGGCGGTCGAAGTGCTGGCTGGTCTCAGCGAAGGTGATCGGGTGGTGATCTCCAGCATCGACGAGTTCCGCGGCGCGCCGCGGGTGCAGATTTCCGAATAGCACGATTCGCATCACCTATTACGTTGTTATAGCCACCAAAGAACGCCAAGGACTCCGCTCATGTTGCACATGCAAAATCTGTCGAAAATCTACCGTACTCAGCTCATTGAGACGCATGCCTTGAGGGACTTTTCACTGCACGTGAACGCGGGTGAATTCGTCGCTGTGACCGGGCCTTCGGGTTCTGGCAAGACCACCTTTCTCAATATCGCGGGCCTGCTGGAAGAGCACAGCGAAGGCAGCTATCAGATCGACGGCGTCGAGGTGCGTGGCCTCAATGATCGCGAGCGTTCCAAGCTGCGTAACGCCAAGATTGGCTTCATCTTTCAGAACTTCAATCTGATTCCCGATTTGAATCTGTTCGACAACGTCGACGTGCCGTTGCGCTATCGCGGCTTGGCGAGTGCGGAGCGGCGGCGGCGCATTGAGCAGTCCTTGGCACGGGTGGGCTTGAGCTCGCGGATGAAGCACTACCCGAGTGAACTCTCCGGCGGCCAACAGCAGCGCGTCGCCATTGCCCGCGCACTCGCCGGTGAGCCCAAGCTGCTGCTGGCGGATGAGCCCACCGGCAATCTGGATTCGATGATGGCGCGCGCCGTGCTTGAGTTGCTGGAGGAAATCAACGCCCAAGGCACCACCGTCATTATGGTCACCCACGATCCCGAACTGGCGGCGCGCGCGCAGCGCAACGTCCACATCATCGATGGTCAGTTGGTGGACCTTGGCAGTGAGCCAAGTGCGGCAATAAAGCTCGCGCCCGCCACGCGCTCCGTCGCCATCGCCTAAGTGAGAACAGCCATGATTCGCTACTACGCTTGGCTAGGCGCGCGCAGCTTGCGCCGCAATCCGGTGCTGACCGCGCTGATGGTGACCGCGATTGCCTTGGGCATCGGTGCCTTCATGACGCTGTACAGCGTGTTTCATCTGATGTCCGCTGACCCTATTCCGTGGAAGAGCGAGCAGTTGCACATCGTGCGGCTGGATAACTGGGAAGCCGACGGTGGTTGGGGCGATAGCGCCAGCGGAGAAAGCGTGCCGCCAGACCAACTGACGTGGCGCGATGCACGCGCCCTGATGCAGGCGCGGCAAGCGCCGCTGCAAACCATGATGTTTCAGATAGCGCTGGCGGTACAGCCAGAGAATGCTGCGATCAAGCCGTTCAACGAAACCGGGCGCATGACCTATGCCGATTTTTTCCCGATGTTTGAGCCGCCATTCCTGTTTGGCAGCGGCTGGGATCGCGGTGCCGACGAAGCCCGCGAGCGAGTCGTGGTGCTGTCCAAAGCTGTCAACGAAAAAGTGTTCGCTGGGGAGAACAGTGTCGGCCGCAGCATTCGTTTGGGCGAATCCAATTATCGTGTGATTGGCGTGCTCGATAGC
Source organism: Lysobacterales bacterium (assembly GCA_038215505.1). GTDB lineage: Bacteria > Pseudomonadota > Gammaproteobacteria > Xanthomonadales > Xanthomonadaceae > JANNWF01. The sequence continues at coordinate 5,588 of JBBQQV010000032.1, read as the reverse complement.
TGGCATCCCGCACCCAAGTACTACGATCTGACCACCGGCGGGTTCGAGGACCCTGAGGGCTTCTACCTGCCGCTGACCATCAACGACGATCTGCGTCTGAGACCCAACGGTAACACCAACTGTTTCAAGGCGGCCGACGATCCCTCGTTCGATACGTTTCTCACTTCCGAATGCGTGTGGACGCAGTTCTGGGTGCAGCTCGATAGCGCGGCCGAACGCGAGCGCTATCTCGATTTTCTTAACGCCTATGTCACCGAGCAGAAGGCGCTGGGCCGGTTTCCGCGAGCGCTGGGTAATCGGGTGACGCCGGTCCTGGAGTGGCTGCAGTTGCGCAAGGTGGTCGGCGATGATGTGCCGATTTCTCTGGGTATTGCATCGGCGTTCCTGCTGGTTTGTCTGCTCAACAGCGTGGGCTTGATGCTGGCCAAGTTTCTTGGTCGAGCCGGTGAAATCGGTGTGCGTCGCGCGCTTGGTGCCAGCCGCGGTCAAGTGTTTGCCCAGTTTCTGTTCGAGGCCGCTGCGATTGGCGTGGCCGGCGGGGTGCTGGGACTGGGTGTCGCTTGGCTGGGTTTGGCGGGTGTGCGCGCCCTGCTACCGGACTCGCCCATGGCCGCCAGTCTAGATCCACAACTGATCGGCATCGCGGTGCTGCTCTCGATGACCGCCAGTGTGTTGGCCGGGCTGTTCCCCACTTGGCGGGCCTGTCAGATCGCCCCCGCCGCGCAGTTGAAGTCGAATTAACGTGACTGAATCCAGGAATTGACCATGCACATCCGCCCCATTTTTTCGGCCTTGTTGCGCAACAAAGTCGGCTTGATCCTGATTGGCTTACAAATGGCGTTAACGCTGGCCGTGGTGGTCAACGCGCTCTACATCATCCAGCAGCGCCTTGTCCTGATGAACGAGGTTTCTGGCGTGGACGAGGCCAATCTGTTCACCCTTTCGAGCAGCGGATTTGTCGCCGATTTCGATGCTGGCTCAGTGTTGCGCGATGACCTTCGGCGCATTCGCGAGACGCCGGGGGTGAAAGCTGCATTCGCCACCAACGCTTTGCCGCTGGCAGGTAACGGTTGGGCCAGCGGGGTGGAGAATCGCGAATCCGAACCCTTTGTTACCGCCACCACGGCGATGTATTTCGCCGACGAGCAAGCTATCGATACCTACGGTGTGAACCTGATCGCTGGGCGCAATTTCACTGCCGATGAAATCAGCGACTATCTGCCCGAATCGGAGAACGTCCCGACGCAAATCATCATCACCGAAGGCTTGGCGCGGGCCTTGTTTCCAACGGTCGAATCGATGAACGAAATCGTCGGTCGGCAGATTTCGGTGGGCGATCCAGAAAAGCATCCCTTGGCGCAAGTCATCGGCATCGTCGAGCGTCTGCGCTCGCCGTGGCGCGGTTGGGCTGACATCGAAGAACGGGTCACCCTGGTTCCCTACCGCATGCTCAATTCTGATTCGAGCGCCTACCTGATACGCGCCGAGCCGGGTCAGCGCGACCGCCTGATGCGCGAAGTCGAGGCCATGCTGATCGCCAGCAACAGCGGCCGCATCATTCGCAGCCTGAAAAGCTTCAGCGACATTCGCGACAATTTTTATCGCAACGATGGTGCGGTATCGATTCTGCTCGGCATTGTGGTCGCCGCCCTGCTGCTGGTGACTGGACTTGGCATCGTCGGCCTGGTGAGTTTCTGGGTCAGCCAACGAATCAAGCAGATCGGCACCCGCCGTGCCTTGGGCGCAACCAGGCCCAACATCCTTGGCTACTTCATGACCGAGAACCTGATCATCGGCTGCATCGGTGCGATTAGCGGATCGGCCTTGGCTTATTTGCTGAATGCGCTGCTGATGAACCAGTTCGGGTTGTCACGATTGGCTTGGTACTGGGTGCCGGTGGGAGCGCTGATCGTCTTGCTATTGGGCCAGATCGCGGCCTTCGGTCCGGCTCGGCGCGCTTCAAAGGTGTCGCCTGCAATCGCCACGCGCACGGTATAAAGCGCAACCACTGGCGTCCATGCAGCGGGGGCACAGCAACCCGCCGCGTGGACGCCAGCGAAGACGTATTCCCTAACCCCTCCCCGAACATCGGGGAGAGAGTCAAGCAGAGTCCGAACGACTTTCACCTTCAGCAACTTCAGGGCCGTATGTCGCGCATTCTCATCATTGATGACAACTCGGCCGTTTGCACCGCGCTTGAAGTACTGCTGGGCTTGCATGGCTTCAATGTGAGCTGCGCCCATTCACCGGATGCCGGCCTCCTGGCACTGGCTCAATCAGACCTTGCCGCTGAGGCTGTCGGGCTGGTGATTCAGGACATGAATTTCAGCGCCGACACGACATCCGGCGACGAAGGCAAGGCGCTGTTTGCAGCCATTCGGCAGCGCCACCCGGATATGCCAGTGGTGTTGTTGACGGCGTGGACCGACCTCGCTGCGGCGGTGGAGTTGGTCAAGGCCGGTGCCGCCGATTATTTGGGCAAGCCATGGGATGACCGCAAGCTGGTCACTACGGTGAAAAACCTGCTTGCGCTGGGGCAAGCGCGGCGCGAGACCCGACAACTCAAGCGCGAGCGCCAGCAACATCGAGATCGATTGGAAGAGCGCTTCGATCTGCGCGGCCTGGTGTTTGCAGCAGACAGCATGGAGCGACTGCTGAGCACCGCCTGCCAGATCGCGCGCGCCGACGTGCCAGTGCTGATCAGCGGCCCGAACGGATCAGGAAAAGGCGTGATCGCCGAAATCATTCAAGCCAATTCGGCGGTCAAGCGCGGACCATTCGTGGCGGTGAACTGCGGTGCCCTGCCGGCCGAGTTGATCGAGGCGGAATTGTTTGGTGCCGAAGCCGGCGCCTACACCGGCGCGCAGCGCGCTCGTGACGGTCGCTTTGAGGCCGCCGATGGCGGCACCCTGTTTTTGGATGAGATTGGCAATCTGCCCTTGAGCGGGCAAATGAAATTGCTGCGAGTGCTGGAATCCGGCCAGTTTGAGCGTCTGGGCTCAACCAGAACACGGGTCGTCAAAGTGCGAGTGATTAGCGCCAGCAATGCCGATCTGCCAGCTATGATTCGCGCCGGCACATTCCGCGAGGATTTGTACTACCGCTTGCATGTGATCGAGCTCGCGGTGCCGGCCTTGAGCGAGCGCAGCGATGACGTGCTGCCCTTGGCCGAACACTTCATCGCTGGGCGTGCGACTTTGCAGCCTGAAGCACGCTCGGCTTTGCTCGCCCACGCGTGGCCCGGCAATGTGCGCGAGTTGAAGAACGCCATCGAGCGCGCAATCCTGTTGGGTCGTAATGGCGTCATCGAAGCGGCTGATCTTGGCTTGCCGGTGGTCACAAAGCCAACCGCTCCACGCAACCACGAACCCGAGCTGGATCGCGCCACATTGAGCAGACTGCTGGCGCAACACAAAGGCATCGTCAGCCACGCCGCCGCCGAGTTGGGTTTGTCGCGGCAGGCGCTGTATCGGCGGATGGAGAAGCTGGGGCTGGCTGAGCAGAGCGGGAGTTAGCGAGAGTGGGTCTTGGCGAGAGTGGGTCTTAACGAGAGCAGCGCGAATGCGTATCCGCCTCAGTCGAGTTGATCTCGATCCGCGCTTTGTTTGTGGGAGCGCCGGATGGCGCAATGCTCTTGGTCAATTCGCCAGAAGCATCGCGCCTTCCGGCGCTCTCTCAAGAGCGAATTTTCAAGAAGACGCGCCCCGATGGAACTCATTTCTATGCGCCTGACCTCACTGCAAGGCAAGTTGACTGCGCTGTTGATGCTTGCCGCATTGCTGGGCGCGACGCTTGCGGTCTTGCTGGTGGCGTGGTTGCAGGATCTGCGCCTGGCCTGGATCATCGCCGCCCTTGTCGCCCTGCCATTGGCGGCCTGGCTGGGCTCGCGCACCGTCTGGCGTTTCGGCCTGCTGGTGCGCGCCATCAGCGGGGCGGTGGATCGTTTTCGCGAAGGTGACTTTGCCACCTCTATACGGCGGGATCGCGACGACGAATTGGGCGAGCTGATCTCCGCCTTCAACGCACTCGGCAACGTTCTGCGTGAAGAGCGTCAGCAGCTGTTTCAGCGCGAGTTGCTGCTCGATACCGTGGTGCAGAACACGCCGACCGCGCTCGTGCTGGAAGGCCAAAGCGGTCATGTGGTGTACGCCAACCTGGCGGCGCGAAAGTTGTTTGGTGTACGTGGCAAGCTCGAGGGCCATGCGTTTGCCGAGCTATTGGCCAGCACGCCTGCCGCGATGCAGGAAGCGGCGCAAAACGGCGGCGACTGCATTTTTTCGGTGCCGATCGACGGCGAGGATGAGGCATTTCACTTCTCAAAGCGCGGGTTTTCACTGAATGGTCGCGCGCACCAGCTGCACCTGTTCCGACGCATCACCCGCGAACTGAGTCGCCAGGAGGTGGCGGTGTGGAAAAAGGTGATTCGGGTCATCAGCCACGAGCTCAATAATTCGCTGGCACCGATTTCATCGTTGGCACATTCCGGTCGCGAACTGGTGGCGCGCGGGCAGCCTCAGGCACTCGAGCGCGTATTCGCCACCATCGAAGAGCGCGCCCGTCACCTCGATACCTTCGTGCGTGGCTACGCGGCGGTCGCCAAACTGCCGCACCCCAACAAGCAACGCACCGATTGGGCGGGATTTCTGCAGACACTCGCGGGGCAGTCGCCTTTTTTGTGGTCGGTACCTGAGCAAGCCACGGCCGATATCGATTCCGCGCAGATCGGGCAAACCTTGGTCAACCTGGTGAAAAACGCCATCGAAGCCGGCTCGCCCAGTGCGGACGTGCGCGTCGATGTCGCCCGCATCGGCAAGTTTTGGCGAGTCGATGTGCATGACCGTGGCAGCGGCATGAGCGAAACCGTCATGGCCAGCGCCTTGTTGCCGTTCTATTCCACCAAACGCAGCGGCACCGGCCTCGGCCTGGCGCTGGCGCGCGAAATCGCCGAAGCCCACGACGGCCGCATTGCCCTGGCCAATCGCGAAGGCGGTGGCTTGACGGTGAGCCTGTGGTTGCCGGCAGCGAGCTGACCAGGGTAGGTTGACAGACCCAGGCTTGGGTCTGCGCCGCAAGGCTATCGCCGAACAGCGCGAGTTTCGAGCGCAAGCACTCCTCAGGAAATGAGGCGCACAGCTGCTTTCGTCAGGCCTTCGAGGACACACTGTCCGCGACCCAAGCAGGGAAACCTGCTGGCAGCGCAAGGTCTCGATCCTGCAATCGGCCACCGTCGCCAATTCACCCATGGAGATGATGGGACGAGTGGCGGATCCCCGGCCGCTGCTCTGCTACACTTCGCGGCCGCCAGCCAGCACTTGCTGAACAAAGCCCCGGCCGGTGCGCAAAAAGTCCGTACAAGACGCGCCCGTAGCTCAGCTGGATAGAGTAGTGGCTTCCGAAGCCATTGGTCGGGGGTTCGAATCCCTCCGGGCGCGCCAATTTTTCGGTTTTTACTCCGTGCCCATCTCGTGCCACGTTCTGTGCCCAAGGGGTCGTGAGTGCGTCCGAATTTGAGTAGAGGCTGTGTGCCCTCAAGGATCTGCATTTCCTTTCTAGTCGTCGGCTGCAGTCGTTTCGAGATCTGCCGCATG
>JBBQQV010000031.1:0-13352 GCA_038215505.1 Lysobacterales bacterium | reverse complement strand
GTGTCCCGGGTGGCTTGATCGTGCAGCGCGGCCACCAGCGCATTCTCTGGGCTGCGCGGCCCCAACATCTTCAGCATGATGTCGCCGACGGTGAGGATGTCGCCTTCCAACAACGGCATCGACTCCACTTTCATGCCGTTGACGCGGGTCGGATTGGTTGCGCCCAAATCGGTGACCCAATAGCCTCCTCGCTTGCGCCATACCCGGCAATGATTGCGCGAAACCGATGGCTCGGCGATGCGGATATCGACGCCGGTGTCGCGGCCAATGGTGGCGAACTCGCCAAGCTCGAAGCGCGATCCAATTCCCGTACCCGACACCACGACCAGGCACCACGGCCGAAGTTCGGTCTGCAATGAAGGTGGCGCGACGCGAACGGTACGGTCAGCGGGAACGTCTTTGCTCACTGCGATCCTTGGTTCGATCTGGCTCGTGCGCCGAGTCAAATGCTCGGGTCGATTCTTGAGTCACAGATTATTGCAAACACCGGGCTGAGGCGACAGCTTTCAATTTTTCAATCAAAGCCCAGCGATATCCCCATATAGCAACGCGGATGGGCTCAGTCAGCCTCACTTTCGCTACCATTTGGCTTCACTTACCCAACGCGCTTGCCAATTCCGCTCGCCAAACGTGCTCGCCGAGTACGCGAGTGCACTGCCAGCCCCACAACTTCGTCCACTTCAATCATCCAATGCTACTTGTCGATTCCACAGCATTCATTGCCGCCGCCTCACGACTGACTCACGATCCCGCGAATGCAGCATCGCGGCCGGGACGCGCGCGGTGAGCACCTCAGCCAGCCTGCGCTTCCTGCAGGTCGACGTATTCACCGCCCGCGCCGGGGGTGGCAATCCCTTGGGCGTGGTGATCGGCGCCGAGCAGTGGAGCAGTGCGCGAATGCAGGCGTTTGCGGCGTGGACGCAATTGGTCGAAACCACTTTCCTGCTGCCCCCCACAACTTCAACCGCCAGCTATCGCTTGCGGATTTTCACGCCGTTTCGCGAAATCGCCTTTGCTGGCCATCCCAGCATCGGCAGTGCGCATGCAGCGCTCGATGCGGGCATCGCGTCGGCGCATTCCGGCCAGTTGCAGCAGTCCTGTTTGGCCGGCGAAATTTCACTGCGGGTGGAAGGCCAAGGCCCGCAACGCCGCATCTTCGTGCAATCCCCAGCCGCCGAGGTGGTGGCACCTGAATCTGCCGACTTGGCCGCGCTGGCTGCGCTGATGCACGGACTGGATTTGGGCGATCTGCGACCCGCGCTTGTGGCCGGTGGCAGACGCTGGTGGTTGGCTGAGCTCGCCGACGAAAGCAGTCTGCGCGCGTGGCAGCCCGATCATGCAGCGATCGCCCAACTGGCCAAAGCTAGCGACAGTCTCGGTTTATGTGTGTTTGCGCGCAGCAGCAGCGCTGACTTTGAGCTGGTGGTGCGGGCGTTTCCTTGCGGCGTTGGTATCAACGAGGACCCTGCCTCGGGCGCGGCGAACGGGCTGATCGCCGCGTTCTTGCGCCTGCGTGAGCCAGGCAGCGCGCTGGCGCAGGGCTATCGGGTCAGCCAGGGCCGCGAGTTGGGGCGCGACGCGATGATCCAGGTGCGCTATGACGAGTTGGGTCGCAGCTGGATCGGCGGGCAGACGCAAACGGTGATCGACGGGCGCCTGCATTTTCCAGCGCCGCCATTGCCCTTGGTTTCCTAGTCCGATGGACAGCAACCCGACGCGTGTGGATTTGCGCGGCAGTTGCCAGTGCGGTGCCGTGCGCTTGCTTGCCGACTTACCCAGCCTCTGGCTGGCGCACTGTCACTGCACGCTGTGCCGGAAAGCGCACGGTGCCGGTTTCGTCACCTGGATTGGCTTTGCCGCCGAGCGTTGCCAGATCGAAGACAGTCAACATGCGCTGCGCTGGTATGCCTCTTCGGCTGGCGCTGAGCGCGGCTTTTGCAGCCGCTGCGGCAGCATGCTGTTGTTCCGCTCACAGCGCTGGCCGGGAGAATTGCATGTCGCCGTCGGCATGTTGGACGACGCGCCCGACCGCGCCGCGGAAATGCATGTCCATTGGGCGGACCATGTCGCGTGGTCGGGGGTTGATTGCCACGATGGCCTGCCTCGCAAGGACTGAAGGCAGTGCCGCGCATTCTCGTCTTCCAGCACGTCGCCGCCGAGCCCTTGGGTACCTTGGATCGGCTCATTCGCGCGCGCGGCCACCGCATTCGTTTCATCAATTTTGAACGGCATCCCGATGCTGAGCCAGAGATTGATCGCTATCGCGGCTTGATCGTGCTGGGCGGCCCGATGAACGTCGATCAACACGGCGAGCGCCCGCATCTGCGTACCGAATTGCGCGCCATCGAACGCGCCTTGGCGCTAGGCAAACCGGTGTTGGGCATTTGCCTGGGCGCACAGTTGCTCGCGCATGCGTTGGGCGCACCGGTGCGCCGGCATTCACAGCAGGAGATCGGCTGGTATGCGCTGGAGCTGACGGATTATGGTCACGCCGACCCCGTGATTTCGCCGCTGACGCCAGCAAGCCCGGTGTTTCAGTGGCACGGCTGCACCTACGATTTACCCGCCGGAGCCAGCCAACTCGCGCGCACCGACAGCTGCGAGCAACAGGCGTTTCGTTACGGCGAAAACGCCTACGGCCTGCAGTTTCATCTGGAGATGGACGCACCGTTGATCGAGCGCTGGCTGGGTTCGCCAAGCTATGCCGAGGAATTGGCAGGCGCAGGACTCTCACAAAATGCCGAAACGATTCGCGCTGCCACCGCCACGCATCTGGCGGTCATGCAACCGCGCGCCGAGGCGGTGTTCAATCGATTTCTCGACTTGATCGGTCGACCTGCGCGCAAGCTGGTGCTGCCGTCGAGATAGACAGCTTAATCGCGGCCTGAGGTTGCACATTGCAACCACTGTTGCTCATTGCAACTTCTGCAAATTCCGCTTCGCCCGGGTCACTTCCTCATGACTCTCGCCAAACAGCGCGATGTAGCGGTTGAGTGCATCCGTTTGCGTCGCGATTGCTTCTTCCCGCTGCCCCAGCGCCTTGTGCGCAATCGCCTTGGATTCCAAGGCTTGCGCGTACTCGTTGTCGTGGGCGGCGCCTTTGGCGCGCATTCCGGCCATGGCGGTTTCGACCTCGGTCATGGCGATTTGACCGTCACCGGCGTCGGCGACGACGCCAGCGCGGTTGGCGCGGATGAGGTCGCACATCAGGTGGTCCAACTTGCGTTGCGCGCAGACGGCGAGTGCTTGGTCGAAGTAGCGGATCGCGCCGGCATTGCCCTCTTCGTCGCGCGCCAACAAGGCGCGATAGCGCAGGGGAATCAGCACCTGACCGCTGTCCAGCTCGATCTGCATGGCGATGGCGGCGTCGAGCTGCTGAGTGGCCTTGACGGGTTCGGATTCCATCAGCTGCTGGCCGATCTCGGTCATCACGCTGGCCGTCCATGGATGCGCGCCGGGGAAGATATCGGTAACCAGTGTCAAGCGCCGTTGATTGGTCGCCGTGACCTCTGCGTGCTGACCTCGCCGGTACTGGATGTCCGAGAGAAAGCCAAGCATAGGCACTAGCCGTAAATTGTCCGTGCCAGAGAGTCGAGTCACTTCGGCAATGGCTTCCTCAATATAGGGTTCGGCCTCGTCGTATTGGCCACGGTCAATCAAGGCGGAGGCGATGTTGTTAAGCACCGCAGCCATTCCATCGGTACTCGGTACTTTGAACTGGCGCCACAGCTTCAACGAGCGCTGAAACGCCTTGAGCGCTTCATCGGGGCGGCCGGTTTGCTTATGGGTTACCGCCAAACTATTCAGGGCATTGGCCAACGCCAAGGGCTCGCTATCGCGGTGATGCTCAAGAATTGCGACCGCGCGCTCCAAGTCCTGCAAGGCCTTGGCGTAATCGTTGCCGCTGTAGTTTTCCATCGCCGCGCGATTGACCAGCGACTCGGCGATGGCGGGATGATCGGGCGGATAGATCTTTTCGGCCTGGCTGAGCGCCCGATTCACCAATATCCGAGCCTCCTCGAAACGGCCTTGGCCGGCCCGAATCTCGCTGAAATCATCGAGCACATCGACCTGCAAACGCGGGTCGCCAGCAAGCTCTGTATCGACGCGCGCGACCGCCTGTTCAAACGCTTCAGCCACGGTGGTAGGCGCGCCCTCTTTCTTTTGCAGCGGGTCGGCGGCCACAAACGTCTGCATCATGAAATCCTTGACCCGCTTGGCGCGCTCGGTGGCTTCCGTCGCAACGGCCGCCTGCTGTTCGGCACGCGCGGCCTCAGCTCGCGCAAGCGCTGCTTGCTCGCGCGCCACGTTGGCTTGCCACAGCGCCACGCCAAACCCGGCGATCAAGGCCAACAGCACCGCACTCGCGCTACCGACAGCCAAACGATTGCGGGCCACAAACTTGCGCGCGCGATAGCCGGCGGTATCAGCTTGGGCGGCGATGGGTCGGCCATCCAGCCAGCGTTTCAGATCATCGGCCAACGCCGCGGCATTGGCATAACGCCGCGCGGGCTCGCGCTTGAGCGCGGTCAGTACGATCACATCGAGATCGCCAGCGACCTCGCGCGCGGCCCGTTGTTGGCTGACACTCGCCGTGGCTGCTGCAGGCTGGGTGGCGCTATGCCTGAGGGCGGCGCTGGGCGCTTGCGTGTGTTCTTCGCGAACTTGCTCAGCCAGAGCCACCAGGTTGCCGGAGCGGCTGTGCGGCAATTGATTGGTCAATAATTCGAAGGCCAACACGCCGAGCGAATAGACATCAGTGGCGGTACTGATCGGCTCGTCCAACACTTGCTCGGGTGCGGCGTAAGCCGGCGACAGCATGCGCATGCCGCTGGCGGTGAGCGCGGTGTCGGCCACCGACTCGCCGATCAATTTGGCGATGCCAAAGTCGAGCACACGCGGCTGGCCGCTTGCATCGATCAGGATGTTGGATGGTTTTAGGTCGCGATGCACCACTAGGTGCGATTGCGCATAGGCGACGGCCTCGCACACGGCGACCAGCAGTTGCATGCGCGCGCGTACCGACAGCGCCCGCTCGCCCGCGAAGGTAGTGATGGCCACGCCATCGACGTACTCCATCGCGTAGTACAGGCGACCGTCGCTGCTGACGCCGCCATCGATAAAGCCGGCAATGTGCGGGTGATTGAGCTCGGCCAGAATGCGCCGCTCGCGCACAAATCGCCGCGAGAGTTCGTCCGAATCCATGCCGCGCTTGAGCAGCTTGAGCGCGACGTCCTGCACGAAGTTGCCCTCGCGCCGCTGCGCCAACCAGACCTCGCCCATGCCGCCGACCCCCAACTGGCGTTGCAGGGTGAAGGCGGCAATCTGCATGCCGCTCTGAATCCGTCCATCGGGCGGCGTGTAGTCGCCCAGTTCGGTGAGCAAAGTGTGGGCGATGCCAGCCACACCATGATCGAGCATGCCACTGTGGTCAGCGTCGGCGGCCAGCAATTTCGCGACTGCATCAGCGAGCAGAGGTTCACTTGTCGCAAGCACGGCGATGCGCGCGCTGCGTTCTGCCATCGACAACTCGATCAATTCATCAAATAGCGCCAACGAGCGCGCCAGCAGTGCGGGATCGGGGGTGTTCATTCGGCGTCTTCTGCTTTCGGGGTGGGAATGGGCTGATCGCCCATTTGCGCATGCAGAAACGCACGCGCCTTGCGCCAGTCGCGTTTGAGCGAGCGCTCGCTGCGCTGGGTGATCTCGGCAATCTCGGCCAGTTCAAGGCCCGCAAAAAACCGCAGGTCGACAAGTTGGGCAAGCTGCGGATCGAGCGTGGCGAGGTGATCCAGCGCCTGCGCCAGCGCGAACACATCGCTATTGCGCTCGATGCCAAGTACTTCCGGGCGCACGTCGTCCAATGAGATGGCGCGCCCGCTGCCGCGCTTTTCAGTCAAGCGCGCGCGGGCACGATCAATCACCAACTGGCGCATCGCCCTGGCGGCTACCGCAAAAAAATGGACACGATCGTTCAACACCAGCGCGTCCGGTTTGGCCAGCCGGAAGTAGGCCTCGTGAACCAACGAGGTGGTCTGCATGCCGTGTTGCGCCGGCCCCAACTGGCGCGCGGCGAGCCGGTGCAGATCACGATAAACCTGCGCAAACAAACGCTCGGACGCGGCACGGTCGCCGTCGCGGGCCAGCGCAATCAGTTCGGTCACCTCGCCCATGCCGGCCTCCCGCTGACAAACAACGACCGAGTCTAGCGGAGGCCGCCGGTGCAACGCATGCAACTGGCGGCGATGACGATGGGTAGTGGGCGATAGGCATTGCTCGGATTAACGAAAAAATCGCCGCAGCGGGGCCAGCGGTTCTGCACGGAATGCTCTGCCGCATGCTCTTGCAACAATTTTTCAGGCATTTGGCTACTGCCAAGCGTGTGTCCCGTTTCGGTATTGCAGGCGAAGCCGAGTCGGATCCGCTGCCGCCATCGCCTGCAGTAGTACCCGGGCATCTTGAAAACGTGCCTCGCCCACAGCGTTCGACAGCCGCGCACTTAGCCCGGCCTTTTCATGAATGCGTACGATGATCGCGCAGGATACTGATCGCACAGGGGATTCTCTGAAGGAGCGGCGTATCGGGCCATACGGCCGACTGAAGAGAATTCCCTATGCGGTCAGGAGACATCGGGGCGGAAGCCCCGCGTAGCGGCGAAGCCGCCGAACGAGGGCGTGCGCGATTCATGAAAAGTCCGGACTAGAGGCTTCATTGTCCGAAGACGCCGAGTAGCGCGTTCGCAGCATTACGCAGGCCAGCGCCGCGCTGCGATCGCCGACCATGCGTGACGTGATCAAAGTTGCTTACTGAGCCCGCGGCTCACTAACGGGAGCTAACCGAAGGCCGTTGCCCACGTTGCTGCGGGCAGCTGCTCTCAAGGATCATGAAGGCGCGACTGGCGTTCATTCGAACCCAGCAATCGACTGCAGCCATCGGGACGACTTGCATTGATCAGCGCTCGCAGGGCCTTGCAGTTTGCGGTAGTCCGCGAAGACCCCAGGGTCGAGCTGGAAGTGCTCGCCCGATTCCCTTGCCAACAACTGTTGTTGGTAACTTCTGGAGGCTGCACCGCGCTTGCGTTGCGGGCGGTGTATCCGCAGGTGGGGATCACTCTGGTGGACCCCAATGCCGAGCAGTTTTTGCACTTGGATCGAAAGCGTAGGGCGCTGAGTGAGCTGAGCGGAGACGCCTTGAAGCAAGCCTTCAACATCGGCTACTCGGACTCGACCGGTCTCTCCGAGTGCGGCAACTTTGAGGCGCTGTTTCGCGGCTTGCGTCGCTTTCTTCACGACTTCGTGATGCCCTACGAAGCGTGGTCGCGAATATTCAGCGATCAGGATCAAGCGTCACAGATTCTCAGCAAGGCGTTCGCCAATCCGTATTGGCCAGTCGCCTTTCAGCTGTATTTTTCAGACGCGCTGCTCAACACCATGTTCGGCGTTGACGCGACACAGCACGCAGCAGCGGGCAGCTACCCTGGCTACTTCCAGGCGCTGATCGAAGATGGTTTGCGACGCGACGACGCGCATCGCAATCCGTTTCTTCACCACATTCTGTTGGGCCACTATCGAGATCACAGCGAGTGCTTGCCGGTGTTTCTCCAGACCGCGACCCCTTCGCGCGGCAAAGGTGAGTTCGCACGCGTGCACGGCCTGCTCGAAGATGTAGCCAATCTTGGCGAGCACGACTTTGTCGACCTTTCCAACATTCTTGATTGGAGCTCGCCGGCGACCGTCGCTCGACTTTGCGCGCAACTGGCGCACGCGCTCCGCCCCGGCGCCGTCCTCATGTGGCGCCAACTCAACAACTGCCAGGACATTGAAGCCTGCTTCAACGGCCAATTCAGCTTCGACGCCGCATTCGGGCGCGCGTTGCAGGCAAAAGATCAAAGCCTGTTCTATTCAAGCATCCATGTCGGAGTACGCCAGTGATTCCCAATGCACTGAACGGTTTGATTGACCAAGTCCTCGCCGAAACGCCATTCCGAGACAACGCCTACTTCGCGGCGCTGCGAAACGGAGCGTTTGATCGCCAGGACTTCATCGAAACGCAGATCCAGTTTTACTTTGCGGTTGCGTTCTTCGGCCGACCGATGGCCGCTGTGGCGGCGAAAATTCCCAGCGCAAAGCTGCGCGTCGAGATTCTGCGCAACGTCTGGGAAGAACACGGCGAAGGCGACTCGGGCATCACCCACGGTTCCACCTTCCTCACCCTGCTCAATCGGCTCGACGGCATCACGCAAACGGAGGTGGACCGGCGCGTGCTGTGGCCCGAAGTACGCCTATTCAACACCATGCTTACCGGCGCCTGCGTGATCGATGACTACTTGGTTGGCGTTGGCGTGATGGGCATGATCGAACGCATGTTCTCGGAGATCTCTGGCTGGATCGGCGCCGCCATCGTCGAACGCGGCTGGCTTAAGCCTGAGCAAATGATTCACTACAACGTGCATCAGGCGCTGGACGTTCGTCACTCCGAAGACTTTTTCGCGGTGTTGGCAGGACCGTTTGAACGCGACGTCGAAAGCCGTTACCTGATCGCGCAAGGGCTGCGTTTAGGCGCATTTGGCTTCAATGGCCTTTACGAAGATCTGTTTGCCGCTCGTAAGCGGCGCCTGTCGGCGGCGGTGCCTATTTCGCCGGCCGTTGACGACTGGGGCGACTGAGTGGGCATTCGGGTTCTTGAATTGTCCGGCGACGAGTACACGAAGCATCAGGACTCAATACGTGCGCTAGAGCAGGGCCTGACGTATCCCCTCGGCAATGATCGCTTTGTCATCGACCACGGCCAGGACTACTTCGCTTTTTTCCGGCGCTTGGGCGATCTCGCCTACTTCGTGGCGCTCGACAAGGAGCGCGTAGTAGCCGTCTGCGCAGCAGTGCTGCGGCGGCTGTCGCGCTTCGCCGGCGCGATTGCTGAGAAGGTTTGGTACGTGTGCGACTTGAAGGTGCACCCGGACTACCGAAATCAGCGAATTCCATGGCAGATCTTTCTGCACGGCTTCCCCGCAAAGTACGCTCGCTGTCAGCGGGGATATGCGATCAGCATGAATCCTGGGGATGGCAGCGCCAATCGAGTGGTGCAAATGGCGACGCGCTTTCAGCTTGCTCCGATTTCGTTGGCGACTACGCTTGGAATCTACTCACTTTCGGCGCAGGAAATGCGCCAGGCCGAGGGTATCCTGGGACCCCGACTTGGCCGGTTTTCGTATCTCAACTTGGCCGGCGTGAAAGAGATTGTGCTGCAAAGCACCGGCACGCCAATGCCGTTGCTGCACCTGCAATACGGGCCTGGGTTGGATCAGCGAGCGGCGCGATCAACCGCACCCGTCGATGGCCACGTTCACATGTTCTGCTTGCCGGCTTCCGATCCGCTGTCGCTCGAACTTGTTGAAATTGGGCTGCTTGCGGGAGCAACAGCGAGTGTCGTTCATCACCGCATGCCGCGATGGAGTTGGCGATGCGTGATGACCAGCGACATCTGAGTCAGGGTCGATTGTGTGCCGCAAACGATGAGCCAAGCACAGCTCGCTAAGAACGTAGCTCGCCAACAACGATGGCTCGCCAAGCAAGAGGCAAGCAGATCAAGCCGATTGCTTCACCGACTCGCGTTCTCAAATCCATCATAGAACGGCGGCGGCCTGGGTCCGCCTTGGCTGTCGCGACAGGTTTGACCGCCGCCGAGCAAGGCGATGTTGTCGAGTGCCCAACCGCTAGCAGCGATGTCGCCATCGCTGCTGAAACGAAAGCGGATGCGCGCGTTGGCCACGCCCGCCAACTGCGGCAGTGAAAGCTGCACGCGACGCCAACTGGCTTCGCCATCGCAACGGAACACTTGGCTCCAGTTCGAGCCGCCATTGCTGCTGATCTCGACCCGTCCAAAATCAAAGCCGGCCTCGCTGGTACAGCGTTGATCGAAACTCAATTCGGGTGAGGTGTAGCCGCTCAAATTCAGGTTGGCACTGGTCAGGCTGATGTTGAGATTGTTGGCGTAATTGCCGGTCGCGCTGGGCAACCACACCACGCCTCCATCCACGCCGCCGCTGCGTCGTGTCCACGGCGTTTGCGCGGTAAACGGTGATGAGGCAGCCAGCTCGACCGGGTCGGCGATCAGCCCACACAGGCGATACAGTTCGACATCGCGGATCAACGTCTGCCCGCCCTGCCCGCTCACATTCAGCTGCGCCGATTCGTGGCCGGGCGCTGCGTATTCGAGCAGGTGGCTGCCGGCCGGCAAAGGGCGACGATACGCGCCGGTGGCAGGTTGGGTCGCACTGGCATAGGGTGCGGCGCGCACCGTCGCGGCGAGCGGCGTCAGCGTGCTGAACTGGCGCACCGTGCCTTCCACGTTGCACAGATCCTGCGCCGCCAACACGCTGACAAAGACGGCTGCCGGCGGTCCGTCATTGCCAGCCCCATCGCGGCCTTGCAGCCACAGCAAGTGACGACCCGCCACCAAGTTGCTGGTATCGATGCTGCGCACGGCCTGCTCAATGCTGCTGTTGAAAGCGCCGTCGCTGGCCTGCATTGACAGCGCGGTCGCGCCGATTTGCCAAGGCGGAATGCTTAAGTAAGCCGAGCCTGAGGCAATGGCTTGGGTCGGCGGTTGTGGCCCTGATTCATCGAACACGCCTTCGCGCTGACGCAGGTCGTCGAGGGTCGCGGTCACCTGTACCGATTCACCCACCGCGACCAGATCGGGCTCCGCGCGCAGACTGTAAGCATCTGGCCCGGCCGGTAATTGGTAGGCCGCTCGCGCGGAGCGCAGGGCATACAGCATCGCCGCGCGGTTTTGCGGGTAGATGGTGTTCTCGAAGTTGGCGCAGTCTTGAAAAAACGCCGTGCCCAATTCAAAGGCATACGACGGCAGGCCGAGATCGCCGTAGGCAAAATCGCTGGTGGTGCCATCGGTGGAATACAAGCCCACTGCCGCTTGCGGCGTGTAACTGTTGAACCACGCCATGCGTCGACCAAAGGCCTGCAAGGCGCTGGCGTTGGGTGCGCTAATGGTGTCGAAACCCCATGGCCACAGCACCAAGCCGGAAAAGCTGTGGATGTCGAAAAACACGCCCGCCGTGGCGACGTCTGCCAAGGCTGTTAGCGGCGCTTCGCGACGATCTTCAAAGATGCTGCGCACATAGACAACGATGGCTTGGGTTTCCGGCTCAGACAGCGCCGCTGGACCGCGGAAGGTGCCGTCACAGGCCACCCCACTGCTGCCGTTCCAATTGCCCCATTCGAACGGGAAGTTGCGATTCAAGTCGATTCCCGCGCTGTTGCCGCCGCCGCAATAGTTGCTGTTGGTGTTCTTGCGCCACGACAGTCCCGCTTCCGCGCGCTTGCGGCCATCGGGGTTGGCCTGCAACAGGGCATGCACTTCGTGGTGATCGAGCAGCCAGGTCGCATCCGCATCCACCCCGTAGCCTGCGACCAGTTGCTCAACAAAGCGGGTGCTGAACTCGGCCGGCGTGTACTCGCGCGCGTGCACCGAGGTCATGATGAAGACCTTGGGCTTGGGTCCGGCAATGTTGCGATTGGTCGCCCGCAAGACTTTCAACTGATAGCCGCCGCTGCCGTTCTGCGCCTGCCAGCTTGGACCGATATCAATGATCTCGGCCAGATTGGGTGCGGCGGCCACCATCGCCTGCATGCTGGCGGTAGTTTCTTCAACCGTGCGATAGCAGGCGAAGCCTGGAATGCTCTTCATGCCGACGCGCTCGGCAAACGCGAGGCGCTGTATCGACTGCGTGGCTTCGACATCGGTTTCGACCCGGAACCCGGCGGCTTTCAGCGCGTTCCGCAACTCGGCGTTGGCTTCGGTTCGCAGCAGGCCCTTTTCGCGATCAATTTGCGCATGCCCAAGCAGGGGACTGACCGCGCGCACGCTGGCCTCATCGTCGAACCAGGCCCTCACGACGATCTCGTCGTTGAGGGCTTGAGCGACGGCGCTGCCGCTGAGCGCAACCAGAGATAAACCCAGGCATCTCTGCAGCACAGTGGATCGCAGCGACAAACGGCTGGACATCAGGAGGAGCAGCCTTCGGTAAGTCGAGCGTGACGAGTCACCGGAAAGAATAGTGGAACGGGCAAACGAATGAGACATCGGTCCGATTTTCGAACCCATTACTCGAATACACGGCCTGCGGGTCTTGCGCTGGCCGGTTTCGTCTGAGAAACACCGTTGGATTGGTTAGCCGCATCGTCGGTCCCACTCACGAATTTCTCCCGCAAGCCCGAACGCGCAGGCAAATTTTCAGCTTTCGACGTCGCCCCTTTGCCACAGCAAACAGAAATTGTTGGCTGGCATCGGCACCACTTCCAAGCGATGAAAGCCAATGCTGGCGGCCAGCGTGTCGACCGCCTCAAGGTCGCGAATGCCCATTTCAGCACTCTCCGCGCGCAACTGCGCATCGAAACGAAGGTTGCTCTCGCTGGTGTGATCGCCGGCGCGGCGGAATGGGCCGTAGATCGCGAGCTTGGCATCGTCGGCAAGCACGCGATTGAGCCCAATGAACAGGGCTTCGACTTCACCCCAACTCATGATGTGCAAGGTGTTGGCGCTGTAGGCGGCGGCGTAACGGACAGACAGCCATTGCGATGCGCTCACGTCCAACAACAGTGGCGCCGGCGTGTTGGCGAGCTGCGCCTCGTCCAGCCAACGTCGGATGCCAGCCAAGCACTCGCCGCGATCTGAGCATTGCCAGCTCAACTCGGGCATGGCTGCCGCAATGTGAACAGCGTGTTGTCCGCTGCCGCTGCCAATTTCCAATACAGTTTTGCGGTCGGCGAAGAATCTCCGCAGCACGGCGAGGATAGGTTCGCGGTTGCGTTCACAGGCAGGTGAGAAAGGCTTTTCCATGGCTGAAACGAGCTAACCGCCAAACAGGTCTTCCAGCGGCACCTGCTGGGGATCGCGATACAACAACTGGCGCCAGCCGCTGCGCTCAAACGGTTGCCAGCTGTCGGGTCGCTGCGCAAGGCGATCTGCAATCGCCCACAACACAATGGGATTGACACCCAAGCCCAGGTGGCTGGCGCTGACTTCAATGTTCTCTGCCCGATCAACCGCCGGATTCAGGCTCATGCGCCAATCGACCACGCCATCGGATTTGCTCAAGATCGAGGTCATTGGCACCGGTGGATGGCCGCCCATCATGCGATGCAAGCGCGGGTCGCTGGCGCGCATGCCACTGGCCCACTCGAACACACGGGTGGCATGGCTGCCATTGCCGTCGCCGCTCAGCGGTGAGCCCAAAGTGATCACGCAACGCACGCGCTCGGGCATGCGCACCGCCAATGCCCGCGCCATCGCACCGCCCAGCGACCAGCCAATGATGCTGACAGACGATCCGT
>JBBQQV010000030.1:0-13518 GCA_038215505.1 Lysobacterales bacterium | reverse complement strand
TGATCTTGGGCACGTTGAGCAAGCCGGCGGCGTCGCCGATCAACAAGGCTCCCGGCATTTCGACCTTGGGCAGTGATTGCCAGCCGCCAGTGACAATGGCGCGCGCGCCGGCCGAAAGAATGCTGCCGCCTTCCAGCAGCGGTTTGATGGTCGGGTGGTGCTTCCATTGTTGAAAGGCTTCGTACGGCTGGTACTTCGGGTCGCGGTAGTCGAGGCCGGAGACATAGCCCAGCGCGACCTGATCGCCCGTCAGGTGATACAGAAAACTGCCGCCGTAGGTGCGCGAGTCGGCGGGCCATCCCAGCGAGTGCACGATCTTGCCCGGCGTGCCGCGACCGGCCGGCAACTGCCACAGCTCCTTGATACCGATCGAATAGCTTTGCGGATCCGACTCGGCGTCGAGTGCATAGCGCTTGACCAGTTGCTTGGTCAGATGGCCGCGCGCGCCTTCACTGAGCACGGTGAGCTTGGCCTTGATGTCGATGCCTTGGGTGTAGGTCGGCTTGTGGCTGCCGTCTTTGGCCACACCCATGTCGCCGATACGCACGCCGGCCACTGCGCCGCTGTCATCAAACAACGGTTCAGCAGCGGCGAAGCCGGGATAGATTTCGACGCCCAAGGCTTCGGCCTGCGGTGCCAGCCAAGCGCACATCGCGCCCAAGCTGACGATGAAGTTGCCGTGGTTGTTCATCTGCGGCGGCACGATGGGCGATTTCCAGCCGCCGGTCCTGGTCAGAAACCAGAACTCGTCTTCTGCGGCAGGCACACAAATGGGCGGCGGCGCGGCGCGCCATCCGGGTAGCAGTTCGTCCAATGGTTGCGGTTCGATCACCGCGCCGGAAAGAATGTGCGCGCCGATGGTCGAGGACTTCTCGATCACGCACACCGTCAATTCGGGCTTAAGTTGTTTCAGGCGAATGGCGAAGGCGAGCCCGGCCGGGCCAGCGCCCACGGTGACGACGTCGTATTCCATGCAGTCGCGTTCGCTCATCGCACACCATTTTGCGCAGTTGATTCAGGCCACAATTATAGGCACCCATAGGCATCGGCCACGCCCGCGCCGGTAGCGGCCGTGGGTTGTGGATAATGCGGCCTGAATATTCCTTCTGCAGACGCCTGCGATGACTCCGATCGACGATTCCGAACTGCGCCACGCTTCGCTGTGTCGACAACTGCACCTTCTGGCGAGCGGTGAAGTCACGGCCAGCCGCTTGACTGCGGTTTACCTCTCCGCGATCAAAGCCGAAAACCCCAGTCTGCGGGCGTTCTATTGCGTCGATGCAGAAGGTGCGCGCGCCGCGGCGACTGCTTCAGACGCACGCCGACATGCGGGCACCACCGTCGGCAGACTCGATGGCGTTGCCATCGCAATCAAAGACAATCTTGATGTCGCCGGCTTGCCTACGACGGCCGGCCTTGCTGCGCGTCGTCACCATCGTGCGCCAGCGGATGCGTTTGCGGTGGCACGTTTGCGCGCTGCGGGCGCGGTGATTTTGGGCAAAACCGCGCTCGACGAAGCGGCGCTGGGCGCGATGGGCAGCAATGCGGCGTTTGGCAATGTGGCCAATCCGCAGCGGCCCGCGCAGGCGTCTGGAGGCTCGTCCTCAGGATCAGCCGTGGCCGTCGCCGCCGGATTATGCAGCGCTGCGCTGGGCAGCGACACCTTGGGCTCGCTGCGGATTCCGGCCGCGTTCTGCGATATCTACGCGCTGCGGCCGACGCTCGGCGAAGTGTCGTGCAGCGGCTTGTGGCCGGCACTGCCGCGCTTGGATGCGGTCGGGCCAATCACGCGCTCGCTGGATGATCTGAATGTGCTGCTGCAAGTGCTGGCAGCTCACGATCCCGCTGATCCGCGCTCGCGGCGACGACGCGTGCCGTTGGCGTTGCCCGACTGGGAACCGGGCCGCTTGCGCAGCGGTGTCGCCTCGCAACTGGCCGCACTCGGCGCCGATGCAACGGTGGTCGCTGCGTTTGGCTCCGCATTGCAGCGTCTGCAACCGCTGCTGGGTGAGCGTCGTGAAGTGGCGCTTACCGGGTTTGGCTTGCCGCGCCTGCGCCGTGCGGCGCTGTTGATGATGGAGGCCGGGCTTGCCGCCGCCGATCCAGCGGACTTGCTCGAACTTTCCAGTGAGCGTCGGCAGATGCTCGCTTTTGCCAGCAGCAAGTCGGCGGTCGACTATGCGCGGGCGGACCGATTGCTCGATGCCGCCGTGGTGTCCATGCGTCGCCTGTTTGATGCTGTCGACGTGCTGCTTTTGCCAACCGTGCCACTGCCGCCGCCGCTATTGGCCGCCGCCGAGCCAGCCAATCTGGCCGACTTCACCGCCTTGGCAAGCATCGCCGGCTGTCCGGCGTTGAGTTTGCCACTGGGTGCCGGAATCGGCCTGCAATTGGTCGGCCCACCCGGCAGCGATTTGCGCTTGCTTGAACTGGGTCAGGTCACCGCTGCGTTGCTCGAGGCGCCTGAGCTCGCCTGAGCTCAGATGGGCAGGCACTCAGATGGCGATGACCCGAGTCGACTTGCCGTCTGCCGACCTCTGCTTCGACCCCGTGTTTCTGGCTGACGATCTGGCGACCGCTGCGTTCGCTGAACTCGACGCGGACATTGCTTGGGAACAGCACTACGTGCACCTGTTCGGTCGCACATTACCGGCGCCCCGGCAAAGTTGCTGGATTGGGGATAGCGGCGCGAGCTACACCTACTCGCGGACCCGCTTCGAGCCGCGTCCTTGGCCGGATAGTCTGTTACGAATCAAGCATCAGCTGGAAGCCGCCAGCGGGGCGAGCTTCAACTCTGTGCTCGCCAATCGTTATCGCGACGGCGCCGATTGCATGGGATGGCACGCCGACGACGAGTGTGAGCTGGGTCCGCAGCCTGTGATCGCATCCTTGAGTCTGGGCGGCAGTCGGCGTTTTCTGCTGCGCAGCCGAACGGAGCTAGCTGATCGGCTGGAGCTGCGATTGAGTCATGGCAGCCTGTTGCTCATGCGCGGCGACACGCAGACTCGCTACCAACACTGCGTGCCACGCACCACCAAACCCTGCGCTCCGCGGATCAACCTCACCTTTCGACGGATCCTGCTTCCGCTTGCTGCGACCGGCAGCTGAACGAGGCGCACCGATGGCAATCACCACTCACTCGATTTGTTGCAAGCTGCGCGCCCGCACGTGATCGCGCCTGCCGATATGACCGACGCCAGCTTCGCCGACCGCATCGATTTTGTCTGCCAGCTCGCGCGCCGTCTGCATGCCTACGGCACCACCGCGCAGCGCTTGGAGGGCGCGATCTGTGCCGTTTCGACACGGCTGCAGCTGGTCTGCGATCCGTGGTCGAATCCCACCGGCTTGCTGCTCTCCTTTTCCGACGGGCGAACAGGACGCGACAGCGTCGAGACCACGCGTGTCATCCGCTTGCAACCCGGCGACATTGATCTGCGCAAACTCTGTCAAGCCGACGACATCGCCGAGCGCGTTCTGCGCGGCGACATGGGTCTTGCAGAAGGCTCGCAAGCCCTGCAGGCGCTGGATCGAGCACCTGGACAGCGCGGCCGATGGTTGATGGTGTTCAGCTTCGGGCTTACTTCGGCCAGTGTCGCCGCCCTGCTGCATACCGGTTGGGCAGCGATCATCACTGCGGCTTGCGTGGGTTGGCTGATCGGCGGTCTGGCCCTGCTTGGGTCCGGCCGCCCCCGTCTGGCGGAGGCTCTGGATGCGGTCTCGGCCTTGATCGCCACCCTCATTGTGTTGGCAGTTGCCCACTATGTGGTGCCGCTTGCCGTGCAGTCGGTGGTGATGGCTGCGGTCATCGTGCTGCTGCCGGGGTTGGCATTGACGAACGCAGTCTCGGAGCTTTCCAGTCAGCATCTGGTGTCGGGCACGGCACGGTTTGCTGGCGCAATGGCGACCCTGCTCAAGCTTACGTTTGGCACGGTGGCCGGCACCCAGATCGCCCATCTGCTGGGCTGGGTGGCTGCTGAGCCCATGCCCGCCACGCAGCCATGGATGCTCGAATGGGTTGCGTTGCTGGTGGGCTCCTACGCGTTTGCCGTGCTGTTTCGCGCCGACCGTCGCGATTACTTGCTGGTGATGGCCTCGGCGTGGTTGGGATACTTGACGACGCGCTATGCGGGCGCTGCCTTGGGCAGTGAGGCGGGCGTTTTTATTGCTGGCCTCGTGGTAGGCGCTACCGCCAACCTGTACGCACGAACTTTCAATCGGCCGGGCGCGTTGGTTCGAGTGCCGGGGATTATTCTGCTGGTTCCTGGAAGCGTCGGATTTCGCAGTCTGAATTTCGCACTGGAGCGCGACTTACTTCTCAGCTTGGATACTGGCTTTGCACTTATTGCACTGCTGATATCGCTGGTCGCTGGATTGCTATTTGGCAATCTTTTGATTCCGGCGCGGCGCAATTTGTGAGCTCTTCGGCGCGCTTAAGGCGGCAGATCGGTGCCGCCGCAAGAACGCTGTTTTTGGTCGAACATTGATGCGGGTCCGGAGCAGCGGAGCAAGCTCCGCGCTGCTAGGGAACGTCTGCATTCCTCGCACACCCTTGAGCCGAGCGTGCTCGGCTTGCTTCTCACCCTGGCTCGGCAAGCCAGGTTCGCCTTTCCGCAATTTGCAGGCGCCGTTTAAATTTTGAAATCGTCGCGGGTTTTGCCACCGGCGACAGCGGCCTCCATCCAGCGCGGCTGCTTGCCACGTCCGGACCATGTTTCCGCTGGGTTGCTGGTATTGCGGTATTTGGCTTCCACTTTCTTGCGTTGGGCCTCGACGGCTGGCTTTGCAAAACCAAACAACTCTTCGATGGTATAGCCGGCTTCCTTCGCCATGGCGTTGATTGTGCGGCGAACTTCGCCGATCTGCTCGCGCTGTTTGCGCTTCTGCTGCTCACTGGCGGCGGCAATCAAGGCGGCAAGCTCCGCCTGTGACATCTGGCTCAGATCAATCGACATATCATCTACTCCAATCAAAAGGTTTCCCGGTAGCTCCGGTGCTCTCAAGTATCGCAGTGGCGTTTGCATTAAGTAAATACCAAAATCACAGGCAACAAAAAATAGGCATGGGCCAATACTTCACCCGGTTTCGTCCGCAGGTGCTTGGTCCGCGCTTGCCCTTCGGTTGGCCTGCACGTATGTTGCGCGTTGAACCTCCTATCGCGATGCATAGTGACTGACCATGGGCCTGCTCGACGAACTTGAAGAGGAAGCGCAGCGTCGGCGAGCCGAGGATGAACAGCGACGCACAGAAATCGGCGTTCGCGAAGCGCAGTGGATTGAGCGGATCGAGCCGGCGATGCGGCAGCTCGAGGGCTATCTCAAGCAACTCACTGAGCAGCTCAGTTACCTGAAGAAGCGCGCGCGTGTGGTCCACAACGTGGTCGGTTACGGCGACGTGGTGGCCTATGTTGAACCGGTCTACACGCTCGTCGGGCGCGCGCCGAGCAGGACAAGTTACGAGATCACGCTTGGATTTTCAGCGGTTATTGCCAGCGATGAGTGCCCGCTGGTGCAAGGCGAAACTGGTACGCGACTGAAGAGTCTGATCAGCGTTCTGCAGCAATTGCGGATGAGCGGATTGAACGATGTCCGCAAGAACGCCAACGGAGAAATTATTGCTGCGCGCATTCAAGCCAAAGGCAAGATCCCGCTCCACCTGACTGTCAGCGCTGATCAGGAGAGTGGGGTGGTCCGCTTGCTATTCACCAACCTCGAAGGCTTGGGGCAGACTTCCCGCAATTTCCGAGTCGAGCAACTCGACACCGCTTTTAGCGACGCGCTGGGACGATTTATCGCGCGCGATGAGCTGATTTTTGCGCAAGAGGCCGTCGATGCGGATTTGCGAAGGCTGCTGAAGACGCGAATCCAACGCGACAATATCAAGCGGGAATGGGAAACCAAGCTCTCGCGGCAGCTTGCAGTAGACGAGAGCAAGGCGTTGGATAGTTTGGATCCCTCGCTGCGGCCCGGCAGTTTGGTCGGGCGCATCAAGTTGTTCTCGAAACGGCTGATCGGCCGCTAGCAAGCGCCCCGGCACGCAAGCCGCGTTTAAGCAGCCGCGCAAACATGGCACCGAGCCGGGTTTTTCCTGAAGACGTGCGCGATTCATGAAAATGCCGGGGCAATTGCAGTCACCCAACTGCCTAACCTGCGCCCCAAATTAACAGCGCGGGCATGAGTCCCGTACAGCGAAGCTTGCTCCGCCGCTTAATGCAGACACTATCCCCGACGTAAGCGTTGGCGGCGGGTCGGGTTCACAAGGCCAATCGAGTCATTAACGTCGCCCGGTCCAAAGCCTCGGCAGCTTCCGCCCGGCGGTGGCGATACTCGAACGTGCCCGCTTGTACGCCGCGTTCCGACACCACTACCCGGTGTGGAATGCCGATCAACTCGATATCGGCAAACATGGCACCTGGACGCAAGCCACGATCATCGAGGCAGGTTTCCACACCTGCGGCATTGAGATCGGCGTACAGGGCTTGGGCGGCCTGCGCCACTCCCACATCGCTCTTCGGGTTGATCACGCAGATCGCCACTTGCCAAGGCGCCATCGGCGCTGGCCAACAAATGCCGCTGGCGTCGAAGTTCTGTTCAATGGCGGCAGCGACGATGCGACTCACCCCAACGCCGTAACAGCCCATGGCCATCACCCGTGGTTTGCCGGCCTCATCAATCACGCTGGCACCCATCGCCTCCGCATACTTGGTGCCAAGTTGAAACACGTGGCCGACCTCGATGCCGCGCGCGATGCCGAGCGTGCCGTTGCCATCGGGCGATGCATCGCCGGCCACAATGTTGCGAATGTCGGCGACCACGTCAGGTTCGGCCAAATCGCGTCCCCAGTTGACGCCGGTCAAGTGGAAGCCGGTGTTGTTGGCACCGACGACGAAGTCATGCATGGCGGCAACGGTGCGATCAGCGATGACGGTGATCGGCTGTTTGGCGGCCACTGGCCCTAAAAAGCCCGGCGCACTGCCGAGGGCGGCGGCGATTTCGCCCTCGTTGGCGAGCCGGTATTCACCCACTGTGGCCAGTTTGGCCAATTTCAGCTCATTGACGCTGTGGTCGCCACGGACCAGCGCCAACGCAAAACCTTGCTTGCCGATGATGGCGATCGACTTGACCGTCGAGGTGAGTGCGATGCCCAGCAGCGCAGCAACCTCTTCGCAGGTGCGCTGGGTCGGCGTGGCCACTTGCTGCATCGTTGCACTGGCTGGCGCACGCGGGGCGGCCGGTGCAACCGCTTCCGCCAGTTCTACATTGGCCGCGTATTCCGAGCCATCAGAAAACGCGATGGCGTCTTCGCCGGAATCCGCAAGTACGTGAAATTCGTGCGACGCGGAGCCGCCAATCGCACCGGTATCGGCGAACACCGCCCGAAACCGCAGGCCCAAGCGCGTGAAGATGCGCTCGTAAGTGCGGTACATGTTCCAGTACTCGCGCTCTAGGTCCGCACTGTCCAGATGAAAGGAGTAGGCGTCCTTCATCAGGAATTCGCGCGCGCGCATCGCCCCGAATCGGGGGCGGATTTCATCACGAAACTTGGTTTGAATCTGGAAGAAATTGACCGGCAACTGCCGATACGACTTCAGCTCGGCGCGGGCAAAGTCGGTGATGACCTCTTCATGCGTCGGGCCATAACAAAACTCGCTTTCCTTGCGATCCTTGATCTTCAGTAACTGGCCGCCAAATTTTTCCCAGCGTCCGGTTTCATCCCACAGCTCGCGCGGCTGGATGGATGGCATCAGCAATTCGACCGCGCCGGCGGCGTTCATTTCCTCGCGAACAACGTTTTCCACTTTGCGCAGGACGCGCAGACCCAAGGGCGACCAGGTGTAGATGCCGGCGGCTAACTTGCGCAGCATGCCGGCACGCAGCATCAACTGATGACTGACGATCTCCGCGTCGGCGGGAGTCTCTTTACTGGTGGCAAGATGAAATTGCGACAGGCGCATCGGGTGTGGTTCCGGGGGTAAACCCGACATTCTAGCCAACAGCCGCTTTATCGAGTCGCCCGGCGATGCGCTGACCAACGTGCGCACGGTCATCAGCGATCAGTTTTCGGGGGCGACGTCGCGTTGGGAGGGCAGGGTATCGGGCACGACATTGGTGTTGATGTCTACTCGAACTGTCTCATAAGCCCGCCCTGCGGGCGGCTCATCGCTGATCTGGGTGCGGCCCTCGGCATCTTTCCATCGATACACCGCCGGCGCATATTTCGGGGAGTTGGGGTTCTCCACTTGCAGTCCTGCAGGCAGCAGCTCGGGTTGTTGGTACCAGACCCACGCCGCTGCGCCGGCCACCAGCGCCAGCGCAAACAGCATGCCCGCGAGAAATTGTTTCAACGGCTATTGAGCGCAGAGCTTTTCCGCCAGCGCATAAGCGCTGAAAATCGCGCGCTGGCGCGCATCGGCATCCAAGGTTTCGGGAACGCCGTCGCCGTCAGTATCCATGCTCACCGATTCGGCGGTGTTCAGCGTTTCCAGATTGCTTCGAGCTTGCAGACATTCAGGCGAAGGCTCGGCTTTGGGCTTGGGTGCGGCCGGCGCAGCAGCAGCAGCGCCGGCCGCATCTGTTTCGGAGACCGCCGGCGGGACAGGGTCAGCGGCCACATCACGGCGCTCGAAAACAGTCCCTTTGGGTTTGGTGTCGGAGTAATGGACCACGCCGTTCTCGTCCGTCCAGCGATACAGCTCTTTCGCGGCATACGTGCTGCTGGCGACCAGCAGCATTGAGGCTGCAAGCCCAGCGATCAGCAAATTACGTGACATGGCGAAGGCCTCACTGTGTGGTTGCCTCCTACTACAGCACCGCCCACCACCGCTGGCAAGATCGCGCCGGCTCGCCCAGATGGCTGGGGTACACTTCGGACAATCTCCGGAACCACCTTCATGACCATAAGCGACGACTCGCCCAAGCGTCCGGCGCGCGGCATTTATCTGCTGCCCAACCTGTTCACTACGGGCGGCTTGTTCGCTGGCTTTTATGCGATTATCGCCGCCAGTTCAGGTAACTATGTCGATGCCTGCATCGCGGTCTTCGTCGCCGGCATTCTCGACGGCATAGACGGCCGAGTCGCGCGCATGACCGGCACGCAAACAGAATTTGGCACCCAGTACGACTCGCTCGCTGACCTCGTCAGTTTTGGGATGGCACCGTCCTTGGTGATGTACCACTGGTCTTTGTCCACGTTGAAGCTCGATGGTCCGGTCTGGGGCAAAGTCGGTTGGTCGGTTGCTTTTCTTTACGCCGCCTGCGCTGCGTTGCGTCTGGCGCGCTTCAATACCCAAGTCGGTGTGGTCGACAAGCGCTGGTTTATTGGTCTCGCTAGCCCCGCTGCGGCGGGGCTGATGATGGCGTTTATCTGGACCACCAGCGTGCTGGGTTATGGCGGCGGACAAGTTACCAGTTTGGCATTGGCGGTCACCGTCACCGCCGCCTTGCTGATGGTCAGCCGCATTCGCTACACCAGTTTCAAATCCTTGCCGATTGCCGAGCGGGTGCCTTTCGTCACCATGCTGTTGGCGGTCGGCGTATTTGTGGCCTTGGCCATCGATCCGCCGCGCGTATTGTTGGGAATCGTGGTGCTGTACGCGCTGTCAGGTCCGCTGATGGCGCTGGTCGGCCGCGTCAGGCGTTCGCGTGCACGCAGTGATCCTGCAGAAAAATGACTGAGCCAGTCGCCACGTCAGCGCGTCCAAGCGCCAGCTTGCCTGCGGATTTTTTGCCGATCCTGGCCGAAGTCAGCCAACAGTTGGCGGTGTCGGTTGACCTTGAGCGAACCCTTCGAGACTCAGTCGCGTTCATCACCGATTACATGCGCGCCGAGGCCGCCGCCGTATTTCTGTTGGAGGCCGATGGCAGCACCTTGCAGTGCCGTGCGTGTGTCGGGCCGGTCGATATTCTTGGCCTGCGCATTCCGGCAGATGCCGGCATCGTCGGTCGAGCGGTCAGCCAAAATTCGTGCCAGATGGTGCGCGATGCGCGCATCGATCCAGATTTCGCCGCCAAGGTCGATGCCAATACCGGCTTCATCACGCGAAGTGTCCTGTGCGCTCCGCTGACCACCGCGCAAGGCGCCATCGGGGCCATCGAGATCATCAACAAGCTCGATGGTGGGCTGTTTGATGAAGTTGATCGTGACGCCCTGCGCTTGCTCGCAGCACCCACGGCGCTGGCGCTCAATATCGCGCGTATGGCCGGCGAATTGTTGGAACAGGGCCGCATCCAGCGCGAGCTGACGATGGCGCGCCGCCTGCAGCGTTCGCTGTTGCCCAAACGTCGGCGCGGAAACTTTCCCTTGCGCGCACTGAATATGCCAGCGCAGGAAATTTCGGGCGACTTTTACGACTTCTTCGATATGCCCGATGGGCGCATTGCCTTCACTTTGGGCGATGTTGCCGGCAAGGGATTGGACGCGGCTTTTCTGATGGTGCGCTGCGCCAGCTTGCTGCGCTGGGCGGGCAAAGAGGGCTTGCCTCCGGGCTGCTGGATGGCACGCGCCAACGATGAGCTCTGTGAAGCCATTCCACCAGGCATGTTTGTGTGCGCCGTGGCCGGCTATTACGACCCCGCGCTGCGCACGGCGGTCTGGGCCAACGCTGGATTTCCGCCGCTGTTGCGTATCGCCAAAGACGGCCAGGTTGAGCGCATGCCGGCGGAAGGGCCGCCGCTTGGGATCTTGGCCGGCATGCACTTTCCCGAGCAAAATTGTGACGTGGCGGGTGCTGCTCTCTACATGTTTTCCGATGGCGTCACCGATGTTCGCGACGCTGCCGGCAAGATGCTGGATCTGGAAGGCGTCGAGACGGCGCTGACCGAGTTCGCCGACCGCTCACCCGAGGCACGTCTGCGCCGGCTGGTGCGGCGCTTGCGCGAATTGCGGGTGACCGACGACATTACGGTCATGCTGATCGAAGGCGGATGCGCGGGTCCACGGCAATGGCTGGATTATCAATTTCCAGCAAGGCCGGAAGCGCTGTCTGAGATGCGCCGGCGGCTGGGCGAGGTGCTGCTCGCTTGCGGCGCCAGCCTCGAGCAGCGACAAGCGCTGGTGTTGGCGCTGGATGAAGGTGCCAGTAACGTCATCCGTCATGCCTATGGCGGACCTTGCGACAGCATCATCCAACTCGGCGTCTGGCAGGATGGCGATGAGCTGCGCTTCGAGTTGCACGACAGCGCTCCTTGCATCGACCCTGGGCGCGTGCGACCACGCGATCTCAGCGAGTGTCGGCCAGGAGGTCTCGGGGTGAATATCATTGACGCCACTATGGACAGTTGGTCGATGCAGCCGGAAGTGGGCGGCGGCAATCGCTTGATCATGCGCAAGCGTTTGCGCGCGGTCGGCTTGGCGAGTGAGTCGAACGCAGCAATTGAATAGTTGGCCGCAGGCAACGGCTTTGACGCCGTGAATCGAGGCGATTTCTTCACCCGTTGGGGATCACGATGAAGCAGTGCAATACCGAAATCGATGGTGAGTTTCTGGTCGTCAAATTGGCCGGTGAAGTTGACATGTCGTGGTCGCAGGAGGTCCGCGCAGCGGTGCTCGCCGCGCTCAAGAAATCCAACAAAGTTGCCGTCCATCTGGCAGCGGTGACCTATATCGACTCCTCCGGAATTGCGGCCTTGGTCGAAGGCTTCCAAAACGCCCGTGGTCGCGGGCAGACGTTTTTCCTGCTGGAGACTTCGAGTGCGGTGCAAGCCGTGCTGAAGCTGGCCAGGTTGGACAAAGTGTTCGCGTTGCGCGATCGCTTGGTCGGCTAGGGCGGCACGTGGAAGCCCTGCTGCGACCACTGGAGCGTCTCGGTCGGCGTACGACCCAGGTGGCGGCCGACATTGGCTACGGCGGCATGCTGCTGATTGAGAGCATCCAGCTCACCTTGTTTGGTTGGCGGCGCGGGCAACCGGTACGGCTGCGAATGATCGCCGAGCAAATGCGCCAAGTAGGCGTTGATGCGATTCCGATTGTGTGCCTGTTGTCGATGACGATTGGAGTGATGCTGGCCATCCAGTTCATCGCTGCTCTCCGCGAGTTTGGAGCCGAAGCGCAAGTGGTGGTGGCTGCTGCCAAATCGATCACCCGCGAGTTCGGAGCGCTGATTACCGGCATCGTCGTCGCCGGTCGCTCGGGCTCGGCATTTGCGGCACGGCTGGGCTCGATGGTGGTGTCGCAGGAAGTCGATGCGCTGGCAGTGATCGGCATTGAGCCGGTCCGCTATCTGGTAGCG
Organism: Lysobacterales bacterium; assembly: GCA_038215505.1. GTDB lineage: Bacteria > Pseudomonadota > Gammaproteobacteria > Xanthomonadales > Xanthomonadaceae > JANNWF01. The sequence continues at coordinate 1,295 of JBBQQV010000030.1, read as the reverse complement.
CCGGCGTTGATCGCAATGCTGGTGATGATGCCGATGCTGACGATCCTTGCCGACGTGGCTGCGCTTATCGGCGCCGGCCTGTACGCGTCTGGCCCCCTGCAAATGAGTCTCGGTGCCTACCTGACGCAGACACTGCTGGTGCTGGAGCCGCGCGACCTGTGGGAAGGGCTGTCCAAATCGGTGGTGTTTGCTCTATTGATTACCCTGATCGGCATCAGCACGGGCTTCTCAGTGACCGGTGGCGCCGAGGGCGTCGGCCGGTCGACCACGCGCGCTGTGGTCGCCTCGATCAGCGCGCTGGTGGTCGCTGACATGATCTTCTCGTTCTTCTTGAATCGCTGACCGCAGCCGCATGAACGCCAGCGTCGAGCCCATCATCGAAGTCACCGGCTTGGAGGCCTATTACGGCCGCCGACGCATCTTGCACGGCGTCGACTTCCGGGTGATGCCCGGCGAGATACGCGTGATTATGGGCGGCTCGGGGTCAGGCAAGAGCACGCTGTTACGGCATTTGCTGGGCTTGCAAAGGCCGCGCAATGGCGTGGTCAAACTGCTTGGAACGGATCTCGGCAAAACCTCCTCCAATGCGCGCGTCGCCCTGCGCCGCCAGCTTGGCGTCAGTTTTCAAGGAGGTGCCTTGTTCACCTCCATGACCGTCGGCGAAAACGTTGCCCTGCCGCTGCGCGAACACACCTCGCTGGACGAAAACACCATCCGCATCATGAGCCGCCTCAAGCTGGAGGTGGTCAATCTGGGCGGATTCCAGGACTTGATGCCGAGCCAACTCTCCGGCGGCATGATCAAACGCGCAGCGCTTGCTCGCGCCATCGTCATGGACCCCAAACTTCTGTTTTTCGACGAGCCTTCCGCCGGCCTCGACCCGGTGGTATCGGCCGAACTCGACGAGTTGATCCTGCAATTGCGCGACGCGATGCGGATGAGCATTGTCGTCGTCACCCACGAGTTGGAATCGGCCTTCAAGATCGCTGACACCATCACCGTGTTGGACCATGGCAAGGTACTGCTCACCGGCACGGTCGCTGAGGTCAAAGCCAGCAGCAACGAGCGTATTCAGGATCTGCTCAATCGCCGACCACGCGAGGTGGAAGTCGATGTGGATGCGTATTTGCGGCGGTTGACGGAGGAGGAGGCATGACAATTGCGGCCGTTTACGCGACGGGCGGCGCGGTTTTTTGGCGTTTTGGCAATTCAGATTTTCAGGCTTCACTCGCGGTGTTGATGCTTCGCGGCATGGTTTCGTCTGCCGCTGAGGCAGACGAAACCCTGCCGCGAAG
>JBBQQV010000029.1:0-13940 GCA_038215505.1 Lysobacterales bacterium | reverse complement strand
CCGCCGCTGAACAGCGAGTACAGCAGACGGTTCGGCGAGTTGGTGCCCGGGCTGGACACTTTGTTCGGGGTCGAACCGTTGATGAGGGCGTTGGTCACTGCGGTGACCGAAGCCGTCGGATTGGCAGCCAAGTACAGGGCGGCGACACCGGCGACGTGCGGCGACGCCATCGAGGTGCCACTGATGGTGTTGGTCGCGGTGCTGCTGGTGTACCAAGACGAGGTGATGTTCGAGCCTGGCCCGAAGATGTCAAGGCAGGTGCCGAAGTTCGAGAAGCTCGAACGGGCGTCGGTGTTGGTGGTGGAACCCACGGTGATCGCCGAAGCGGCGCGCGCCGGCGAGTAGTTGCAAGCATCGGCGTTGTCGTTACCGGCGGCAACGACGACGACCACACCGGCGCTGGACATGTTGGCGACTGCGGTATCGGTGGAGGCAGAGGCGCCGCCGCCGAGGCTCATATTGGCGACCGCTGGCTTGATGTGGTTGGCGGCGACCCAGTCCATACCGGCGATGACGCCAGCATTGGTACCCGAGCCGGTGCAACCGAGCACGCGGATGGGTGAAATCTTGGCGCCTTTGGCGATGCCGTAGGTGGTGCCAGCGACGGTGCCGGCGACATGGGTGCCGTGACCATTGCAATCATTGGTGCCGTTGGCATCGGTGATCGCGGTGTAGCCGCCGATCATGCGGCCACTGAATTCGGCGTGGCTGCCGAGAACGCCGGTGTCGATGATGTAGGCGTTGACGTTGGAAGCGGTGGTGTCGTAGGTGTAGCTGCTGTTGAGCGGCAGGTCGCGCTGATCGGTGCGGTCGATACCCCAGGTGGCACCGGTCTGGGTGGCACTGGCGGTGACGATTCCGTCTTCTTCGACGTAGGCGACGCGCTCATCCATCAAGAACTTTTCCAGCTGCTTGTCATTGGCCTCGACCGCGAATCCACGCAATGCGTGAGTGTAGGAGCGGGTCAACTTGGCACCGGTTTGGCTGGTCATCTGCACGGCAACGTCGGCGGCTCTCGCCACGTTGTTTCTCGCGCTTTCATTGTCGAGCCTGGCGGCGGAATCCTTCAGCACAACGATGTAATGGCCCTGCACAGGGTTGGCGGCGAGCACAAACTCGCCGGCAATAGCGCTGGCGCTGGCGGTACCAAGAACGGCGGCGGCGATCGCCATTGGCAACAGGCGGCAAACTGGATTCATCTGAACGGACTCCCCACGAGATTGGTTAAATACTGTTTGGACGATGCGTGCAACGTGAACCGGCCCCGACTGACTTCCCCATCGACAGAGCTGGATTAATCGATCCTGAACGTTGACGAGGGAGAGTGATAGGGCGCACGTTTCCGGGCGTCCAATTCGATTTTCAAATATAGGTATCGATTCAGTGTTATACCGAGCCTGTGCAAGGCTCGCAGAAGGCCAAGCGTGACGCCCGTCGCATGCAAAGTGGGTTTGAATTGGCATTTTAGTGCGGTGCAACATGACTTTCGGCATAGGTCAAGTGGCACGCTCAGTGGACCAAAAGTCGGCAATCGACAAGGGAGGGACAGCCATGGCGGTGAATTTGACCGGACTCCGTTGCCTCGTTGAAATCGTCGCCAGCAAGCTCAACGTGAGCGCGGCGGCGCAGGCGATGCACCTGTCACAACCGAGTGTGTCGCGGCAATTGCGACAGCTTGAGGACGCTTTGGGCTTTCAAGTATTCGCCCGTCGTGGCCGCAGCTTGGTCGATATCACACCGGCGGGTGCCCAAGCCATCGAGGTGGCACAGCGGGTCGTGCGCGATATCGAAGGCCTGCGCAGTTTTTCAGCGCACGCACGTGGTGAGGTAGCGGCGGAGCTACTGATCGCGGCGCCGCAGACCTTTGTCCTGCACGTGCTGCCGCCACTACTCAGCCAACTGCGGCTGCGCTACCCAGGCATCGGCGTGCGTATTCGCTCGTTGGGCGAGGGTGATCGGGTGCAGCCCAGCGAGCACGAGCGCTGTGACATGGTGATGTTGAGCACCGCCGGCGACGAACTGCCTGAAGGCATCGCGGTGGCGCTGTTCCGCTGGAAGCGAGTGGTGATCGTCAATCGTGAGCACCCGCTGGCCCAGCACAGCGGACCGCTCAGTCTGGAAGAACTGGCGGGCTCGCCACTGATCACCTACGAGGCCTCACGGCACGCTGATTCTTCGTTTTACCGGGTGATGGCCAAGGCTGGCCTGACTCCGCAGTTTTCCTTGTCGGCGCAGGATGGCGATACCCTCAAGGCCTACACGCGGGCCGGACTCGGGGTTGGCCTGGTCGCCGAACTCGCGCTGGGAGCCAGCGATCACGCCCACTTTGCGGTATTGCAGGTCGAAGAACGTTTGCCCGATTGCACCTTGTGGGCAGTGCTGCCGCGTGGCCGCGTGCTGCGCTACCCAACCATCGATCTGCTACGTCTGCTGGCCCCGCAGCTGGACCCGGAGGCGCTCCGGCGGGCTTCACAAGGCATGCCCCCGGACCACTGGCCGGAGCCGCCGACGCTGCGGTTTGGGTGACTGGCTCGGTCAGCGCAGCCGAGCAAGCTCGGCTCTACAGCTGCTTGCCTTGCCGTGACTTGCCGTAAAGCGGTGCTTGTTTCGCTGAGATCGCCTGGCGACCATCGCGCGATCAAAGCGCTCCGGTTTACGGCCGATGCTCGCGGGCCAGGTAGGCCTCGCTTTGCATCTCGATCAGGCGGCTTTGGGTGCGCTGGAACTCGTGGCTCAACTTGTCGCCGACGTACAGCGCTGTCAGCGGCACGGCGGCCGACAGAATCAGGTTGACGTTGCGGTCATAGAACTCGTCGACCAGATTCACATAGCGGCGTGCCGCATTTTCATCGTTGACGCCGAATTGGGGAACGCGAGAGAGCAATACCGTGTGGAAATCGCGGGCGATCTCGATGTAGTCGGCGACCGAGCGCGGGCCTTCGCAGAGCGCGGCAAACTCAAACCAGGCGACGCCCTCGCAGTAGTCGATGGCTGCGATCATGCGTTCGTTGATCAGCAAGGGCTGGCCGTCGCGAAAGGTATCTGCGGTTAGGCGTTCGTAAAAATTTTCCAGCGCGCTGTCGGCGGCAGCACTCAATGGATAGTGATACACCGGCGCTTGGGTCAGTGTGCGCAAGCGGTAATCGGTTTGACTGGCCATGTGATGGACCACACAGTGGCGCTCGATCAAGGCGATCGCCGGCAAGAAACTGGCGCGTTGCAGGCCGTCGCGATACAGATTGGCGGGCACCGTATTGGAGGTGGTGATCAGACACACGCCGCGCGCAAACAGCGCTTCCAACAGTCGACCGACGATCATCGCGTCGCCGATGTCGCTGACGAAAAACTCGTCCAGGCAGAGCACACGAAATTCGTTGGCGTAGCCTTCGGCGACGTCTTGCAGCGGGTCTGCGCGCTGTCCGATAGCGCGCAAGCGGGCGTGCACTTCGCCCATAAACCGATGGAAATGCACGCGGCGCTTTTCGACGATTGGCAGATGCTCAAAGAACAGGTCGACCAGAAAGGTTTTGCCGCGGCCGACGCCGCCCCAGCAGTAAAGACCGCGCACCGGCCGCGGCCCGCGGCCCCGCAAGCGATCAGTGAAGCGATCCAACAGGCCCCGTTCAACCGGCTGCTGCAACGCGGTGAAGATGCGATCAAACTCGACCAGCACGGCGCGCTGCGCCGGATCGTTGTCCCAACGACCGCTGCTGACGCCTTCGGCATAAGCCTCGCCTGGCGCGATGGGCCGCGTATCGGCTGCGCGGATCACGCTGCAGCGGCGGGCAAGTTGCTGCGCACTCCGTTCTTGAGCGCGCCGCGCAGATCCATCAATCGGCGATGGAAGAAGTGGCCGGTGTCAGGCATGCGTATCAAGGTCGGTCGCTCGCTCTCCGGCATGCCGTCAATCCAGCTATAGACCGCATGCGGATCAACGATATCGTCGTCCTCGCCCTGCACTACCCACCATGGGCAAGGCGGTGCCAATACCGCAGAAAAATCCCAGCGGCCGGCCGGCGGGGCGACCGAAATCATCTGCTTGACCGGCAAGTGGCGAGCACCCAGCAGGGCGACATAGGCTCCGAAAGAAAACCCGGCCAACCACAGTGCGTCGTTGGGTCGCTGCTCCCGGACCCACTCTGCCACCGCCAGCAAGTCCAAGGTTTCGCCACGACCATCATCGTACGTGCCGGTGGATGCACCGACGCCACGAAAATTAAAACGCACCGTGCGCAAGCCTAGTTCACGCAGGCTGCGCTCAATCATGGTCACCACCTTGTTGTGCATGCTGCCGCCATGCATGGGATGCGGGTGGCAAATAAGAGCGGTCGCTGGCAGTGCGTCAGCCGGCTCGGGCAGATCCACCAAGGCCTCAAGTACGCCCGCCGGCCCGCTCAGCAAGACTTCTCCGGCTTGCGATGGAAATGGCGGGCGGGCTGGGGCCATGACAGGGTTCGATCAAAGGAGAGAAGAAGGGGATGATACTGGACGGACTCAAACGGCTCGCGCCACCCACCCCCGCGCTAGCGGCCTGTCGGACCTGGGTGGTCGAGGCGATAGTCCTCTGCGCGGCCCCTGAGTGAAATTAGAGTCTTTCCGCCAATGTTTGGCCCTTAGCGCCGCTATGGGCCTGCAAGTCGTCGTAGTCTGTCTCACGCAGCCGACTATCGACTCGACCACCCTAGTCCGACAGGCTACTAGGGTCGGCTGAAATCGAGCCCGATCAGCAGGGGATCGTGATCCGAAGTTCGCCACGCTTCGGCACCCTGCCAAGCTTGATTGCGCTGGCTGGTCTGGTAGTGAAAGGCTTCGGCTTCGTCGGCATTGGTATGCCAAATGGCCGCGCCACTCACCGCTGGTGCCAGCGCTGCGGTCACCATCGCATGATCCAAGCGTCCCGCTTGGCCGCCGTAAACGTAGCTGTAAACCTCGCCGGCACCGGCCACTTCAAACGCATCGCGCCAGCCCAGTTGGCGTAACAGACGCAGGGGATCTTCCTGAGCATAGGCGTTGAAGTCACCGAGCAGGACCATGCGGTCCGCGCCAAAACCAGTGGGGTCGCTTTGCAGCCAATCGTGCAAGCGCTGAGCGGAGGCAACGCGGGTAGCGTTCCAGCAGGATTGCAGGTCGCCCTTGTCGCTATCGCCAGGCGCGGCCGGCTGCTCAGGGGTCGGACAACTGCCCTTGGACTTGAAGTGATTCGCAATCACCACGAAGGGCTCACCACCATCGACGCCCGAAAAGGCCTGGGCCAACGGCGGACGACTTCCGCCAGCCGTAAACGGCGCTTCGTTGATCGCAACCGCATCGCCCAGCGGACGCACCTTGGATTGTCGGTAGAACAGCCCGACGCGGATCTGGTCACGTCCGCTGGCACCCTCTAGGGCCACTACCGCTTGGTAGTCGCCTTCCTCGCCCATGCTCGCATTCAACGCTGTCAGCAGCGCCACTTCCGCACTGCGTGCGTCATTGCCATCGTTTTCAAGTTCGGACACCGCCATGATGTCAGCGCGCAAACCAACCAGCAGGGCGACGGTCTTGCCAATCTGGCGTTCAAATTCCTCCAACGACACGGCTCCGCGCGGCGTCGGAAATCCCGCTTTGCGACCGTTGCCGTTGAAGAAATTCTCCAGGTTGACGCTGGCGACGAGAAGGCCGGCCGGCGCCCGCAATGGCTTGGGTCGTGGACTTTGTGCGGCGACTTGCAGTTCATCGGTCAACTGCAAACGCCAACGCCCATAAGCATGATTGAGTACGCCCTCAACGTTGCTCAGAGTACTGCCCACGCGCAAGGGCGCGGCGTGCGTCAAGCCGGCCTCGAGGAACCATATCTTTTCGGGATACTCACCCCGCCGGTTGTCGTCCAATACCAGCATGCGCGCTTGATTGTCGGCGGCCAATGCTAACGCTTTGGGTCCCGGTGGATGCCGTTCGGTGGGTTGAAACAGGCGACCACCAAAGGCCACTTCGACCTCACCAAAGCGAACCAGGCCGCCGTTGCCGGTGACGGTGAGCGTCGCGTCGACGCGCAGCCACATCGATTCATGCCGCTCCCAGTCACCGCCGGAGGCCGGGGCCGCACTGAGGGTGGTGACGTTGACGCCTCCACGGCCCAGCACCTCCAGCTTTTCCGCAGCAATGGCGGTGACGGTTTGCTCTCCCTCGCCCAATTCCAGCACTTTGCCCATGACCCGCAACCGATCACCGCGCCGCACCTTGGGCGTTTGATCGCGCTTCCACTGTACGAACACCGCATCGGATGTGGCCGGATCGGCATCGTCAGCACCGGCACCGTCCTGCATGAAAAAGCCATCGAGACCAGCCACAAAATTGCCGGTGACCACGCCGTGCACCGCCACATCCCGATTTTCGAATGGACTGCGCGATCCACTGCCCTGCAGAGCGCCCAGCGTGGCCGGACCCTCCCCAGCATCGCCAAGGTCTCGATCATTGGTCATGGCATCACAAGCCGTCAGCAATAACACTGACAACAAGAAAGTTGGTATGCGCATCGGGAACCTGCCTCGGCGGGCGAAGCCAACGCGACGGCGGCATGCAGACACCGCGCGCGCAGGCGAAAAGTGGGCGAAGTTCGCCTACTTCATGTTGTCCAGCATCCAGTGGACAGTGGCGGCGACCTGCTCGTCGGTCAACGATGGATTGCCGCCGCGCGCTGGCATCAATCCGGCGCTGCCCTGGTAGCCATTGATCGCGTGGGTGATCAGCGTTTCCACACCCTGCGCCATGCGCTCTTTCCATACGTCTGTCTGCATCAGCGGCGCGCCGCCCGCACCAGAGGTGTGACATGCGCCGCAAAGCGCGTTGTAGATGACCGCACCATCGAGGGTACCCTCGTAGGCGACTTGGCCCTTGGCGGCAAGCGCCGCCGCCGCCGCCGCAGCGGCAATGGCGGCCGCGCCAGTTTCGCCGGCGTAGACGCCGGCAATGGGTCGCAGTCGCGCCGCCACCTTTGCTTCGGCGACGCCGTCGGATTCGACCGCGCGCCCGTTGTGCAAGACGATCGCACCGCCAATCAAGGCAACGGTCACCAGCACCAGAAAGACGATGACTTGGGAGAAATGCTTGAGGAACTCAAGGTCGTGATTTCTCACGGGCTCACCTGCGCTGTGAAGGTATGCGGTGCGGCGTGGCCGCTTCGGGGCAAGAAGTATAGCGGGCCGCCGTGGGTGGCGGAAATCATTGCGCAGTCACTGAGCACCCATCGGCAATCGGATCGTGGCCACGGAACCGCGGGCGTCGCTGCGGTTCTCTAGGCTCAGGTGACCGCCATGTGCCTCGACGATTTGCCGCGCGAGTACCAGCCCGATGCCAGATCCACCCGGTTTGGTGGTAAAAAACGGCACGAACAGGTTGTCGCTGCCGGCCAAGCCAAGTCCAGAATCAATGATTTCGATGCGGACCTCAGCTGCTACCTGCTGAGCCTGCATGGTCACCGCCGAACTCTCGGGCAGACTCGCTTCGACCGCGTTCTTCAACAGATTGATGAGTGCTTGTTCGATCTGATCCGGATCTCCCAACACCCATAGGGGAGGTCCGTCAGGCAAACGCACAGCCATGCGCTGCTCAAGTGTGGTGACCCGTTGCAGCAATCCGCGCAGCTCAAATGACTGCTTGCGCGGCGGCGGCAGCCGCGCCAAGGTGGCATAGCCAATCATGAATCGGCTTAGCGCATCGGCGCGATCCGCAATCACGCGCATGCCGATCTGCGCGTCTTCGCGCCAGTCTGCGGGAGCAGGATCGACGTTCAACATCGACGACAGCGTGCCCGCCATCGATTTGATTGGCGCCAGCGAATTGTTGAGTTCGTGACTGAGTACGCGGATCAAACGCTGCCAAGCCTGCCGTTCTTCCTCACGCAAAGCCCGCGAGAGATCGGTGATTGCCAGCAGCTCCAGCGGCAAGCCACCTTCGCGGAAACTGAAGCGACGCACTTCAAAGCGCCCGCTTCCGCCTGCAAAAGTGCGATTGAGCACGCTCGCGCCGACTGACTCCAGCGCATCCTCCAGGCCAAGTGCGCTGGCGTGCTCTCCCAAGGCCTCATTGGCACGTTTGCCGAGTAACCGCTCAGCGGCGGGATTCAGCAGGCGCAGGCACCGAGCACCATCAAAACTGAACAGTGCGATGTCGATGGCGGCGATAACCTTGCCGAGCAGGGCGCTGGTTTCTTCCACCTTCAGGCGCTGCTCGCGCAGGGTTCGCGACAGTGCGTTGATCTCCCACACCACATCGCCGATCGCATCGCCGCGACGTGCGCGTGAACCACGCAAGCTGTAGTCGCCCTCGCGCAGCGCTTCCAGCAGATTGGAGAGCGTATACAGCGGGTAGATCACCCGCTGCCGCATGCGCAGGGTGAGCGCGATGGTCAGCAAGACGGCGGTCGCCAGCGCCAACCACAAGGCGGTCGACAGGGGCCACAAAAGCCACACCAGCAAGCCGCTGAGCGACAGCATTGGCAGCAGCAGCAGGCCGGCGTCCACCAGCAGGCGCCGCTCAAAGCTCAAGCCGACCGATGGCGCGAGCTGACGCGGTGGCAAGGTGGCCATCTCGTCGCTATACGCTCAAGCCGTACTTTTCCAAACGCCGATACAGTGCGCCGCGCGACACGCCGAGTGCTTCGGCGGCGCGCTGGATATTGCCGGCGCACTTGTCCAGCGCGTTCCTGATCATGGCCAGCTCAGCTTGCTCCAAGGTCTGGCCCGCAGTCTGCTCAGTGCTACTGGTCTGCGCAGGACTCGGCAAATCCAGACTGAAATCCAACTCGGCAATTTCTTGCCCCGCGCACATGAGCACGGCGCGCTCGATGACGTGCGACAGTTCGCGCACATTACCCGGCCAGTGATAGGCCAGCAAAGCGCGCTGTGCCGATGCGGAGAGACTCATCCCGCTACGCGCATAGCGACGGGCAAAGCGAGCAAGAAAGTCCGCTGCCATCGGCAGGATGTCCGCCGCGCGTGCGCGCAGTGGCGGCAGTCGAATCTCAACAGTATTCAAACGAAACAGCAGGTCTTTACGAAATTGCCCGCTCGCCACCTCGCTGCGCAAGTCGGCATTGGTGGCCGAGATCAACCGCACATCCACTTTCAGCGTGCGCGAGCTGCCGACCCGCTCAAGCTCGCCGTCTTCCAGCACACGCAACAGTTTGGGTTGTTGGCTGGGCGGAATATTGGCGATCTCATCCAGGAACAGACTGCCACCATCGGCCAACTCAAAACGGCCGATGCGATCCGCCTTGGCATCGGTGAACGCGCCTTTGACGTGACCGAACATCTCCGACTCGAACACGTGTTCGTTGATGCCACCCATGTTGACCTTGATCATGGGCAAGCTGGCGCGCGCACTGAGCGCGTGGATGCACCGAGCAACCACCCCCTTGCCGGTGCCGTTCTCGCCCAGGATCAGCACATTGGCCTCGGTTGGGGCCACTCGCCGCAGCATCTCCAGCACCGGCTGCATGGACTCGGCTTGCGCGATGAATGGCTCGTCGGCACCGCGCAGCAACGCATTCTCGGCATCCAAACGTGCTTCGCGACGGCGGCCTTGGGCAAGTTTGACCTGCGCCGCCAGCACATTCACTAGGCGCCGGTTGTCCCAAGGCTTCTCGATGAAATCGGCTGCCCCCGCGCGCATCGCCCGCACCGCAATATCGATGGTGCCCCACGCCGTCATTACCACCACCGGCAGTTCCACATCCGCGGCGCGCAAGGCCGCCAGCAAGGCCATGCCTTCATCGCCTGAGGTGGTGTCGCGCGAATAGTTGAGGTCGATCAGGGCGGCATCGAAGGGCTGCTTGGCCAAGGCTGCCAAAGCCGCGCCCGGCGAGTCGACAGTCAAACAGCTGTAGCCGTCGTTCTTCAGCAACAAGCGCAATGCGACCAGCACGTCGGCTTGGTCGTCGGCGATCAGGATGCGCGGAGATGCGGCGGTCATGCGCTGATAGTCAGGTTAAAGGATGATCATTTCAGAGGATAAAAAGGTGTTCGCTGCGTGCAGCGGGCACCGCGCTGCGTGCCACGCCCGCGTCAAAGCTGACGAAGCGGCCGCCGTGGCTTACCGCCAAGCTCAGCAAATAAATGTCGGTGATTTGCTTGCTGCCATGCACTCGCCGCTGATCGACTGCCTTGGCATCGAGCAGGCTGACGGTGTCGGCCCAGAATGTGTGATGCGGGGTCGCTGTCGCCCGCCGCAGACGCTCCATGGCCTCGTTGATCGACACAGGCTGCGGATAATTGGGCTGCGCCAAGATGCGCACGCAGCCGTTTTGAGTGATGGGACACGACGCCCAGCCGTGGGCGATGTCCTCGCTCAGCCATTGGCGAGCGCGCTCGTGGTGCAGATGGGATGCGTCGAGCAACGCAATCAATACGTTTATGTCGAGTAGGGCGCGCACTCGCGGGCGAGTGCCTAGTCGCCAGACTCGACGCGCAAGCGGTCGATCAAGGCATTGGTGACTACCACGCCGCGCGCAGGTAGCGGATCGAAACCATACAGCGCGGCAGCTTCGCCAACGCCTTTGGCGGTGGCGACTGACTGCCCGATCAGCGCACACCGGGCCAGCTCAGAGATCACGCTGCCCAAGGATTTTTGCTGACGCCGACCCAGATCACGGGCAGCGGTCAACACGTCGTCGTCAATTTCCAAAGTGGTGCGCATGCATCAAATGCTAACGCATCATTCCGGTGCGCACAAGCGACCATCGCGCATCTGCAACCCTCGTCCCGCACGGGCGGGCGTACTCGGGGTTGTTGCCAAAGGCATCAGTCATAACGCAAGGCCGTGGTCGGCTCGACGCGCAGCGCTCGTCTGGCTGGCAACCAACTTGCCACGGCGGCGGCTGATGCCAGCATCAGCAGCGCCGGCAACCAGACAAACATATCAACCGTGGCGTTGCCATCGCCGACCACGCCAAGTTGCCGGCTGAGCAGGCTCGCGAATGGAATGCCGATCAGCAATCCCACTGAGAGGCCCAGCGTTACCTGCGCACCGGTGCGCATCAGCACCGCCCGCAGCACGCGCGAGTTGTCTGCACCCAAGGCGCGACGAATGCCGATTTCACGCGTGCGGCGACCGACGTTGAAGGCAACCACGCCGTACAAGCCAGTGGCCGCCAGCAGCAAAGCAATAACCCCGAACGAAGTAAACATGCGCGCCAGCAATTGCTGCCCGATCATCGCCTCGCGCAACACGTCGGCGTAGGCGCGTACCCAGTACAGCGGGGTATCGGCATCCAGCGTTTGACTGATCTTATTCAGCCGGCCAGCAAACGCCAGCGGCTCACCACGGGTGCGCACGAACAGGCTGAAAACCTTCTCCGGTGCCTGCGCAAACGGCACAAAGATGGACTCTTCGCGCTGGTCATCAATGTCGTCCATCTGGATCGACCGAACCACACCGACCACGGTCACGGTACGTTCGCCGTCTTCCCCCGGATCGAGCACGATCCGCCGGCCGATGGCCTGCTCTCCATTGACACGCCCACCGTTGAACTGGCGATCCACAAAGGTCTGATCGACGATAGCCACACGCTCACTGTCCTGGCCGTCGGCGTGAGTGAAGCCGCGCCCGGCGACAAGCTCGCCACGCAGGGCTTCGAAGAACCGATGATCGATGGCGCTGTAGCCGGGGCTGGGCACGCCGGTGGCGGGCTTGGCGACGCCCAATGCCAAGGCGTCCACATTGCCACCCATCAGCCCCGGCAACGAAGTGCTGATGGTGGCGGACTCGACAGTGGGCTCGGCGCGCACCGCCAGCAGCAGGTCATCCACATAGCGCTGCACTTGCGCATCCGACTTGAAGCGCTCGGCGAACAAGCCGATCCGCACAGTCAACACGTTGTCGGTGGTAAGGCCCAGATCAAAGTTCTGCAGGGTGCGTACGGTCTTCACCAGCATCAGGGTGGTCATCAGCACCGCCAAGGAGAATCCCACCTGCGCGACCATCAACGCTTGGCTGACCCGGGCAAAGCCTCCGGCACCTTGAGACTGGCTGCGCAAGCTCAGATCGCGTCGCGTCGCCGCATGCAATGCTGGCAAGAGACCGCTCAGCAGCGCCGTCAACATTGCACAACCAGCCGCCATTGCGACCATCCGCCCATTGATCGCGAACACCATCCAATGCGGGGGGCCTTCATCTGCCGTCGCACGCATATCGGCGACGACGGCATCGACACCAAGCTGGGCAAGCGGCAGCGCCAGCAGCAGCGCAAACAAGCTCAGCAGGCCCGACTGCAACAGCAAACCAAGCAGCAGACGCCCGCGGCTGGCACCCAGAGCCATGCGCAACGCCAACTCACGCTCACGCGCCAGCAGACTGCTCAGCAACAGATTGGCGACATTGGCGCAGGCGATCAGCAATACCAGCGCCACCGCCACCCCCATCACCGCAAACAAGTCGATGGTTTGCCTGTCCACAAAGCGGTACTTGAGCTGATCGAATCCGACCGCGCGTGCACGCTCGGCCATGCCGACCGGATCACGCGCGCTCGCATCAGCCAACCAACGCGCCAAGGCTTGTTCGATCTGCTCAGCGCTGACGCCTGGCTTGGGTCGAATCACGGTGTCGAAGCAGCAGGCCACCGCGAGCGCGCCACGCTCGAGCTTGGCCGGCAACCACAATTGCTCACGCATCGGAAAGCTGAAGTCGGGCGGCATCACCCCAATCACGCTCGCCGGTGCCGCGTTGACGCGCACGTTGCGGCCGACGATCTGCGGGTCAGCGTTAAAGCGTTGTTGCCAGATCGCGTGACTGATCAACAGCACGGCCGGCGCACCGCTCACCTGGTCAGCCGTAGTGAAATTGCGGCCCATGAGCGGCTGCACACCCAAGGTAGGCAAGACCCCCGCGCTCAACATGCCGCCCGCATAGCGCTCGCTGCGCGCATCACTGCTGAGATTGATGGTGCCGGTGGAATGCGCACCCATCTGCGCCAAGGGTTCGAGGTAATCCTCCCAGTCCAGCACTTCTTCGCTGTCCAGCTCATCGTAATGACGGCTATCCAGCGGCTCGTTGTCGTCCAGCAAGCCGCCCCGATACAGCTGTTCGGGGTTGGCAAACGGCAGTGGATTAAGCACCAGCGTGTTCATGAAACTGGCAATCGACAGCGCCGAAGCCAAGCCCGCCGCCAGCACCAGCACAGCCAGCGTCGAAAAGCCCGGCCGGGCGGCAATGCTGCGCCACGCGTGACGCAACTCGAGTGCGAATATGGACGCGACAGCAACGAACTTAGACATGACGAAGGGCGACCAAGGGATCAATGCCGGCGGCGCGGCGGGCCGGTAACCAGCAAGCAAACAGGGCGACCGCGGCGAGGAAGGCCGGCACGCAGACGAAGGTGAGTGGATCGTAGGCGGCGACGCCAAACAGCTGCGCTCGGCCCCGTTGCCCGAACAGCAAGGCCAACACCACTCCAATGGCCAAGCCCAACACCGTCAAGCGCGCACCGTGGCGAAGTACCAGACCAATAATCTGGCGCTGGCCCGCACCGATCAGCCTGCGCACGCCCAGTTCACCCGTCCGCTGGCTTACCGAAAATGCGAGCACGGCAGAGATGCCGATCGCCGAAAGCAGCAAAGTGATCGCTGCAAAGCCAGCCAATAAACTCATCGGCGCGCGTTGCTGGTCGACACTGGTGGCGATGCGTTGATCCAGCATCGTGACGTTGAACAAGGGCTGCTCCGGATCGATACTTTGGACGATTTCACGCAACGAGGGTGTGGTCGCGCTGTTGCCGGCAGCAGGCCCGCGCAGTAACAAGGCACCGACATTCGGGGCCAACTGGCGGTGGGGCCAGTACAGAGTTTCCACCTCAGCCAGATTGACGCTGCCGCCGGTGTACAGGGCCAGATCGGCCAGTCCCTCGGCTTGTTCGCGACGGTCCAAGTAATCGGGAATCGAGCTGCCGGCGTATTGCAGGCTACTGGTGG
>JBBQQV010000028.1:0-14182 GCA_038215505.1 Lysobacterales bacterium | reverse complement strand
TGGTTGAAGAGCAGCGCCGCGGGAGCGGCGCCCTCCAAGTGCTGCTCCCAGCAAGCGCAGCGCCCTCCAAGCGCAGCGGATCGCGTTAAAACGCCCCCTGCCAACGGCCGCTTCAAGTTGAGGGCGCTCCCGCGCGGCCGCTTCTGATCTTTGCGGGACGCGCTCCCGCGCGGCCGCTTCTGATCCTGGAGGGACGCGCTCCTGCGCGGCCGCTTCTGATCCTGGAGGGACGCGCTCCTGCGCGGCTGCTTCGGATCTTGGTTGAAGAGCAGCGCCGCGGGAGCGGCGCCCTCCAGGTGGTGCTCCCTGAAAGCGCAGCGGCCTCCAAGTGCTGCGGATCGCGTTAAAACGCCCCTGCCAGCGACCGCTTCAAGCGAACCGCGCTGGCACCGCCGCCACCTGTCCGCAGGCTTTGCAGGTCCGATCCTCAGCCGAACGATAGAATTTCTCGAAAACCGCCAGAAAATCGGTCTCGATGTTGCGCAAAGTGAAACGCTCATCGAACAGCAGGTGATTGCAGGCTTCGCAATACCACTGCAGGCCGTCCAGTTCGTGTGGCAGCCGCTTGCGTTCGATGACGAGCCCCACGCCGCCGGCGGAGCGTTGCGGGGAGTGCGGCACGCGGGCGGGCAGGTAGAACATCTCGCCGGCGCGGATGGGGATGTCCCTTACTGCGCCATCCTCCTGAATCCGCAGAACCATCTCGCCCTCAAGTTGATAGAAAAACTCCGGGCCTTCGTCGATGTGGAAATCGCTGCGCTGGTTGGGACCACCGACCACCATGACGAAGAAGTCGCCGTCGACGATGCACTTGTTGCCCACTGGGGGTTGTAACAGATGACGATGCTCGGCAATCCATGCATGGATGTTGAAGGGGGCCATGACGGTCATGAGCTGGGCGGCAGCGGGGCCGGGGCCGCTGTGTGGGTGCCATCCCAACTGAAGCCGGTGCGTTTGGCGAGATCATCGACTTCCAGCAGATCGGTGTAGCGACGGCCGCGGATGATCCAGGTGGGGAATGTCTGGATGCCGGCGTTCAAACAGGTCATCGAGAACGGGCCGCCGCGACCGGCTGGACTGCATTCGACGTACGGCAAGTCCTTGGCCGCGCCGCCAAATAACGCCTTCTGCTTGTTGCAGGTGGGGCACCAGGACGCGCCAAAGAACTGCGCTCCGCTCTCCTTCAGATGGATTGCCAAGGCTTGCAGTTGCGGCTCGGGACGCGGCGAAAACAGGCCGGCGTAATACGCGTGCGAAATTCCAATCACACCCAGCAACAAAGCAGCGTGGCTCATCGACCAGTTCAGCCACGGCGTGCCCGGCGCTGAGGGCGGGCGATTCACCAGCACGATGACCAACAGCGCGATGAGTGTCGCCAGCGAGGCCAGACACCAGCCACACACGGCTTGCAATTCGATCAACCCGACGGCGGTGAGGTACAGACTGAAGGCGACGCCGAGCAGGCTCAGCGTGGCCAACCGGCGCCAACGGCGCATGCGCGCCGACGGAATCAATGCGGCAGCGGCAATCAGGGCGTAGGTGAAGAAGCCGATCAGCGCGACCGGAATGCCGAACAGGCGCGACCAGTGGCTTTGTTGGATCAGATCACAGCTGGATCCGGCGACGCACAGCAGTGGCGTTGCCGAGGTGAGCGCGACGACACTCAAATAACCGGTGATCAGCAAGCCGACCGCCGCCAATCCGAGAATCATCTTGTCAGATAGCGAGCGAGGCAGCTCGGCGGTGACCTTGGGCAGGTTGGGCCGGGTGACGCTGCTCGAGGTCGGCTTGTTGCGCTTCTTGCTCATGCGGGGGCTCTTCAAGGGTGATGCGGTGGGGTTGCTCGATTCAGCTGAGTGGTTGATCCAGCACAGCGATGCATTTCAACTCGATGGCAATCGGTGTTGGCAGCGCGGTGATGCCAAGCGTAGTCCGACAGGGAGCGCCAGCGGGATCGGGAAAGTATTCGGCCCAGATGGCGTTGTAGGGCGCGAAGTCGCTACTCATGTGGGTGAGATACACGGTCACATCGACCAGCTGGTCCCAACGCGCGCCAGAGGCCTCCAACACGGCGCGCACGTTGGCGAACACTGCGTGCGTTTGCGCTCGGATGTCATAGCTTTCCAAGCTGCCGTCGACGGCCGTCACGTTGCCGACAATTATATTGCTGCCCGCTGTGCGCGGGCCGATGCCCGAAAGGAACAGCAACTGGCCGACCCGGCGCGCATGGGGATAGGCACCGACTGGCGCGGGAGCGGTGCTGGTCTGGATGACTTCATTCATGGTGGGCCGTGTGACTGATGTCTGATTGAAGCCAGTGATGTTGAAGCCAGTGATGTTGAAGCCAGTGATGCCGGATGGATGCAACTGCCTGTGGGAGCGCCGGAAGGCGCGATTGGCTTGGCTGACCTAAAAGCATCGCGCCTTCCGGCGCTCCCACAGGCAAAAATTTGGTGGCACAAGATATCTGCCAAGTCACACTACTAACAGCAAAACTCCCTTCTTGGCGACCGCAGCATTGGCGCATCATCGCGAAGCGGCGAGATCAATGCACACATTGCGTGGCTCGGTGAAAAAGCGCATGGCATCGAGTCCGCCTTCGCGACCCAAACCGGACGCCTTGACGCCACCAAAGGGAGTGCGCAAATCGCGTTGCAACCAACTGTTGATCCACACTACGCCCGCCTCGATGCGGGCGGCGATTCGGTGCGCCCGTCCGAGATCAGACGTCCACACCGAGGCCGACAAGCCGTATGCCGACGCATTGGCCAAACGCAGTGCATCTTCTTCATCATCAAATGCTTGCAGAGTGACTACCGGTCCAAAAATCTCCTCCTGATTGCTGCGGCAGTCCGGTCCCAATCCTTCAATAATGGTGGGGGCGACAAACCAACCGTCGGCGCAGCGACCTGCAACGTTGATCGCCCCGCCGCCGCAAAGCACGCGGCCGCCTTCCTCACGCGCCAAAGCGATGCAACCCAACACTTTGTCGAAGTGGGCTCGTGACACCAGCGGACCCAGCCGCGTTTGCGGGCCCAATGGATCGCCGACCTGCATATTGCTTGCCCGCTCCACGAGTTGATCGCGGATCTCCGCGTAGACACTGCGCTCAATCAGGATGCGTGAGCCGCACAAGCAAATCTGCCCGCTATTCAGAAAGGCGCTGCGCAACAGCGTGTCCAGCAGCCCCGCGCGCGGCGCGTCGGCAAATACCAGGGTTGGATTCTTGCCACCCAGCTCAAGCGAGACCTTTTTCAGCGCTGGCCCGCAGTGTGCGGCGATGCGCCGGCCGACCAGCGTACTGCCGGTAAAACTCACCGCCTTGACCAAAGGATGTTCGACCAATGCTTGGCCGACCGCGTCGCCGCGGCCTTGCACAATGTTGAGCACGCCGGCGGGCAGTCCAATTTCTCGACACAATTCCCCCAGCATCCACGCTGTCATTGGAGTGACTTCGCTGGGCTTTGCCACCACCGTGTTGCCGGCCGCCAGCGCGGGCGCAATCTTCCAAGTGAACAGATACAGCGGCAGGTTCCACGGGCTGATGCAGGCAACCACACCCAGCGGCAGGCGCAGGGTGTAATTGAGCCCGACCTCGCCGTGGTGACATTCGCTGGCAAACTGCGTGGCGGCTGCGGCAAAAAAGCGCAGATTGCTGACCGCGCGCGGCATTTCCACATCACGGGCCAATGCCAACGGCTTGCCGGCATCGGTCGATTCGGCTTGGGCAAACGTATCGATGCGGACTTCCAGCGCGTCCGCTAAACGATTCAACCACCATGCGCGCTGCGAGGCTGGCAAGCCTGCCCAAGCCAGCGCGGCCGTGCTGGCGGCGGCTACCGCGAGATCAACATCGGCGCTGTCGCTTGCCGCACAACGCACATATTCCGCACCCGTAGCCGGATTGAAGACCGGCAAGGTAGCCGCGTTTACCGCCGCCCGCGCCTCGCCGGCAATCAGATTGAGGATGCTCACGGTGCCCACTTGGCCGAAGCCGGTGGGTGGCTCCGCAGTGGGTGCATGGAAACTGGCTGTGCGAACAGTGAATCGGCAGGCGAGACGCAGATCGGAGGCATCGCGGGCAAGTGGCGGTAGGTCGGCAGTGCGGCAAGTGTGCCGCACGCCGATCTGCTACGCAGCCTTGTACTTGCCGACGCGTGGCCGACCCGACTGAAGTCAGCGTTGGATTGGTGCCTTCCTCAGGTACCAATAACCCCGCCGTCATCCTTGGTCACGACCACCGTCGCTGAGCGCCCGCGCGTGCTGCCGCCATCAGGCCAGCCCAAGGTGCCATCCTCGCCCGGATGTTGGATGTTGACGAAGGCGGTGCGCATGTCGCCGCTGTAGATGATGCCGGTCACTTCGCAGCCGACCGGTCCGATCAGAAACCGGCGAATATCGCCAGTCACCGGATTGGCCGCCAGCATGGCGTTGTTGCCGAACGGGCCGGTAGCGAGCTGGCTGCCGCTCATGTCGGTTTGAATCCACAGCAGACCAGCGCGATCAAACCACAAACCGTCCGGGCTGGCGTGGATACCGTCAGCGTTGAGCGGCCGGTTATGCGTCGCCGGCAGGATGCGGCTGTTGTCTTGCGGGCCTGACAGGACGAAAAGATTCCAAGTGAAGCTGGTCGCCGCAGGATCATTGCCCGTCTCCCGCCAACGGATGATGTGGCCAAACGGATTGGGTCCGCGCGGATTGGCTGGCGCCACCTGAGCCGCAGTGCGGCTGCTGTTGTTGGTCAAGGTGAAATACACCTCGCCGTTGGCGGGATCAATCGCGCCCCATTCGGGTCGGTCCATTTTGGTGGCACCGGCGACATCGGCCGCCAGTCGGGTGTTGAGCAGGACATCGGCTTGATCGGCAAAAACCACGTTCGCGGCAGTGGCGCGAGCGCGAAATGCGGCGTCATTGACGTCGAGAGCCAGCCAGGTGCCGCTGCCGTTATCGTCGAACTTGGCGACGTACAAGGTGCCCGATTCCAGCAGGTCGACCACCCCAAGAAATGGCACGTACACGCCGCGGGTCACAAACTTGTAGATGTACTCATTCTGCGAATCGTCGCCGCTGTAGAACACCACCGGCTTGCCGACGACTGGCTGCGCAAACACGCAGCCTTCGTGGGCGAAGCGACCCATTGCGGTGCGCTTCTTCGGGATTGAAGTCGGGTTGAACGGGTCGATCTCGACGATGTAGCCGAAGGTGTTGGGTTCATTGCGGAAATCACTCTCGGCGTTGGCGCCAACAGTGCTGGCATTGAAGCGCGGCTCAACGGTCTCCCAGCCATAGCGACTGGCGCTGCTGGGCACACCGAAACGGGTGTGTTCGCGCGGGCGAGTGGCGTCGCGATTGACGAAATAGCCGGCCCAGTTTTCTTCGCAGGTGAGGTAGGTGCCCCACGGCGTGAAGCCGTTGCCGCAGTTGTTCAAGGTGCCGCGCGCTTCCGTGCCGGTCGGGCTGAACGCGGTGCGCAACTTGGCGTTGCCGCGCAGTGGCCCGGTGATCTCCATCGGCGTGGCGCCAGTGATACGGCGATCGCGAAAGCTGAAGGCGCGTTGCCAAACACCGCCACGTTGGACGATTTCCAACACGCTGACACCGTGTGCGGCAATTTCCTTGCGCACTTCGTCAGCAACGCGGACGCCATTCACCGTCGTCGGGCCATTGCGATGCATCTGCGGCTGATCGATGTATTCGTGGTTCATCACCAGCAGGCCGCGTTGCTCACGTAGCGGACGGTTGACGATTGGAAAGTAGTGAATGCCATCGTGATGCATGCCGATCTGCTGCTCCTGGTCGGCACCGCTGTTCAAGCCGCCGTCCAGATACGCGGGGCCATTGGCGCCGATGGGCTCACCCCAAGCAAACATGACCCGCGCGGTGTAGCCCGCCGGCACGGTAATTTGATTGCTGCGATTGATGGCGACCGCCGCAAAGCCAGGCCGCGCGAGCATGGACTTGACCTCGGCGGTGGAGAAGTGCGAATCGGCGAGCAATCCCTTGGCAACGCCGGAGTTGTTCAAGCCAGAGGCCAAGGCTTCACGCCCGCCCAAGGCACCGGCCAGCGCAAGACCGGCACCGCCAGCCAGCAGGCCGCGGCGGCCCAGATTGACCGCCAGTACGTCACTGAAATGGCGATTGCTGGAGCGGTTGCTGTCTTCGTTGTCAAAGTCAGCGATATCGCTCTTGGATGAAGTGTCTGCGGCTGTCATGGTGGCGCTCCGGCGGCGAATGAATCCAGCCGGCGACGCTAAGCGCGAAACAAGTCAATTCGATTGCCGACAGATGCGATTCTTATGTTCGGCTTGTGACGGTGGGACAGTTTGGTGCTCGCAGTCGCCCGCCCACGCGCAAGTTAATGGAGTTTTGCCATTCTCGGCTAACCCCGTTCCTGTGCTCTCTGCGTATGTAGCGTTCTCACATCACCGCTAACGATAGGAGTGGACTCATGGATTGCCGATGCGCTTGCCTGCTGGTCACCAGCTTGTTGATGTTCGCCGCACCGGTTGCGGCGCAGGCTCCCGATAGCAACGGCGTGACCGTCTGGATCGCTCCAGCGGAGGGCCGGCAGCCTATCCGCCTCGACAGTGTCGATATCCAGATCGACACCAGTGGTTTCATCGCACGCACGCGTATCGAGATGAGCTTCCACAATCCCAATAGCCGGGTGATGGAGGGCGAGTTCGTGTTTCCGCTGGCCGCCGGACAATCGGTGGCTGGCTATGCCTTGGAAGTGGAAGGCAAGTTGCGTGATGGCGTGGTGGTGCCCAAGCAAACCGCACGGGTCGCGTTTGAAGACATCACGCGTCAGAACGTCGATCCTGGCTTGGCGGAGTTGACTGCCGGCAACGTTTTTCGCACGCGCCTGTATCCGATCCCGGCCAATGGCAACAAACGTATCGCGCTGTCCATCGAGCAGGTGATGGTCGATGCTGGCGATCATTATCAGTATCTGTTGCCGCTGGCATTCCGCCAGCCGGTGGCCAGCTTTACCTTGCGTGCCGAGGCGCTGGCGGCGGCGAGTTCACCCAGCGATTCCAGCGCTTCGCCCGAGCAAGCGCTCAGCTTTGATCGCAGCGGCAGCGCGTGGGTGGCGAGCTTTGCGCGCAGCCACGTCATGCCGCAGCGCGAATTGGCATTTCGCATTCCCAAAGGCAACAGTGAGGCCAGTGTGCTGGAAGCGACCGAAGCCCTGGAGCCGCGCTGGCGCAGCGTAGTGGCGCAGTTGGATACGGGACTGCCGGCGAAGCGCAAAGCGCCCGCGTTGCCGCGTCGTGTTGGAATTTTCTTTGATGCGTCTGGCAGCGCCGCCGAGCGCGATCTTGAGCGCGAGCGCGCGGTGCTGGGCAGTTATCTCGATAGTCTGGGTGAGGTTGAAGTGCAGTTGGTGGTGTTTCGCGACGCGGCGGAGCCACGGCAGACCTTCAAACTGCAGCAAGGCCAATCAGCGCAACTGCTGGACAAGTTGGCCCAGCTTCCCTTGGACGGTGGCAGCAGTTACGCGGCGATTGCCGGAGCCTTGCTCAGTACCGTTGACGTGGTATTGGTCATCGGCGATGGCTTAAGCAACTTTGGAGGCGCTGTGCCCCGCCTACCCACTGACGTGCCAGTGCATGTTCTGCATGCTGCGCAAAAGGCCGATCACGCCGCTCTGGCGCGCATCGCTGAGCGCGCTGGCGGTCAGGTCATTGATCTATTGCAGGTGAATACTGAGCAAGCCAGCCAGACTCTGCGGGCGGCTGCGTGGCGACTGCTGTCTGCCGACGTTGCCGGCGGCACCTGCGACGATATGTTGCCTGCGATCGGCGCAGCGGTCACTAAAACCACCGTCATCACCGCGCGTTGCGATGGCAAAGCCAAACTGACTTTGCGTTTTGGTGAGTCCGCCAATTCGGCGATCACGCGCGAGTTCAGCGTCGGCGAACGCGAGCCGGTGGCGGCTGCGCTCATCGACAGCGTGCATCGACTGCGCGCGCAGGCAACCATCGCTGCACTGCAGACGCAGTCAACACCGGATGAAGCAGCGATCACCGAGTTGGGCATGCGCTTTGGCGTGGTCACGCGCTACACCTCGCTGCTGGTGCTGGATCGCTTGGAGGATTACCTGCGTTATCGCATTGAGCCGAAGGACGCTGAGCTGGCGATGCAATACCGGGCTCGCCTACTGAGCCAACCAAAGGCCTTCGCCGATGCAGGTCGCGAACAGCGCATCGAGAATCTGGCCGCCGCTTGGCTTGAATTCCGGACCTGGCACACCACGCGTCATCCCTGGCTGGAAACGCTGCTGTTGCCAACCGCCGAAGCCGAAGCGCTGCAGTGGGCGAACCTCAGTCGACCCTACGAATCGATTGATGCGAGCCGGTCCCAGCAAATTGATGCGCTTGGCAAGCAGATTCGCGCAGCGGCACGCGATGCCGCACGCCTTGGCAAGCAGAGTCAAGTCTTGCAGGCGCGCTGGGCCAGCGAAGGTGCAGACGCAACGAGCAGATGGCTGTGGGAACGCGAAGCGGGCTTGCTGATGGTGGAAGTAGATCGCTTGCGCGCACAGCGCCTCAAGCTGCCGCCGGCGGTGCTATCGGCGGCTTCCGAACCGGCAGTGGCTTCTCAGCCTGAGAGCACGACCCTGGATACAGTCACTTTGACTGGCTCAAGAATAGTGGGTGAGGACGAAGACGATAGCGTTGCATACCGTCGCGCCGCGTCACCGGTGGCCGCGACATCAGTGGCTGCACCTGTCGCGGACATGGCGGCGCCACCACCTGCCGAGTCAGAGCCCTCGAAGAGCGATGGCTCAGGCACGCCCGCCGGCAACGCCGCTGCGGATCGCCCCGCTGAACCCGCACCCAGCCGAATCAAGCTCGCCGGCTGGAATCCCGATACGCCTTATCTGGCGGCCATCCGCAGCGCTGCTGATCCCTATGAGGCCTATCTGGCCCAACGCAAAGCGCACGGCAGCGCGCCGGCGTTTTTCATCGACGTTGCCGATTTCCTTCGCGACCAAGCCAAACAACCCGCGTTGGCGCAGCGGGTGTTGTCGAACATCGCCGAACTCGACAGTGAAAGCACCGCACTGACTCGCGTGCTCGGCTATCGGCTGTCGCAATGGGGCGAGTATTCGCTGGCCGTTGGCCAATTCGAATCTGCCCTGCTGCAGCGCCCGGAAGAGCCGCAAAGCTACCGCGATCTGGCACTCGCCCTCGCGCGCCAGCCGTCAGCCGACGTCGCGCGCGCGGTGCAGTTGTTGTGGAAGGTCGCCAGCGGCGAATGGCATGGTCGCTTTCCTGGTATTGAAGTGATCGCCCTGCATGAAATCAACGATCTGCTTGCCACCAAAGCGGGTAGCGGAGTGGGCTTGGGTGCGGCTCAGGCGGCTGGTGTGCCGATCAGCCTGTTGGATGGATTAGGCCTTGGTCTGCGCGTGAGCTTGAGCTGGGACGCCGACAACAGCGACATCGACCTGTGGGTCACCGATCCCAGCGGTGAGGAGACCTACTACGGTCAAAACCGCTCCAAAAGCGGCGGTCATGTGAGTTACGACTTCACCCAAGG
Organism: Lysobacterales bacterium; assembly: GCA_038215505.1. Taxonomy (GTDB): domain Bacteria; phylum Pseudomonadota; class Gammaproteobacteria; order Xanthomonadales; family Xanthomonadaceae; genus JANNWF01. The sequence continues at coordinate 4,633 of JBBQQV010000028.1, read as the reverse complement.
CTATGGCCCCGAGGTCTACAGCATTGCGCGTCCGCTGCCCGGCACGTATCGCGTGCGCGCGCACTACTTCGGCGACCGCCGGCAGAGCCTGACCGGACCAATCACCGTGCAAGTCGAGTTCGAGACCGAGTTCGGCAAGAACGGCGGCAGCCGTGAGGTGATTACGCGACGGCTGGATTCGGGCAACGAGTGGGTGGAGCTAGGCGAGTTTTCGGTCGGCGTAGCGGGAGAGCCGAAGTAGTCAGCGTGCAACAAGTACCAAGAGCGGTGCCGCGGGAGCGGCACCCTCCAATCTCGGAGGTGCGGTGATGGTTGCGGCGTGATTTTGGAGGGCCGCGCTCCTGCGCGGCTGCTTCTGGCTACAGCGAGCGTGTGCGGCCACCATCCACCGGCAGGTTGATGCCGGTGATGTAGGCCGCCGCCGGCGAGCATAAGAAAGCAATCGCGGCGGCGGGCTCAGAGGGGTCGGCGAAACGACCCATCGGCGCGGTGGCACGCATGCCAGCGGCCACTTCGTCTTCGCTGCGGCCGGAGGATGCCACTGCCGCTTGAATCAAGCCGGTCAAGCGCGACGTCGCGGTAAATCCGGGCAGCACGTTGTTCACGGTAATGCCATGCGGCGCCAACTCGCTGGCCAGCGTTTTGCTCCACGCCGCCACTGCGCCACGGATGGTGTTGGAGACGCCGAGCCCGGCCAGCGGCTCTTTTACCGAGGTCGAGATGATGTTGACGATACGGCCAAACTGCGCGGCCTGCATGCCCGGAAGCAGCGCTTGCATCAACACATGGCCGGCAATCAGGTGCTGTTGAAACACCGCCAGCAGGGATTCGGCAGTGGCTTTGGCCAAGGGCCCACCGGCCGGGCCACCGCTGTTGTGAATCAGGATATGGATGGGATGTGCGGCAACCACGGCCTCGACCTTGTTTCGCAAGATGACTGAGTCGCTGACATCCACTGCGATCCAGCCATGTTGCTGTGTGCCGTGTGGACAGGGCAGGGCAGCAGTGACCTCGCGCAGCCGGTCTTCGCCCCGCGCCAGCAAGGTGACGTTCGCACCGAGCAATGCGAGTTCAAACGCGCTCGCACGGCCGATCCCATCAGAACCGCCACCCACCAAGGCGTGTTTGCCGATCAGGTCGAGATTCATGCGGGACTTGCTCCTTTGCGGCGGGCCAGACGATCGGCCATCAGATCGGCGACTTCATGCTCATTCGGACGATCTACCGAGCGCAGCCCGGCGATGGCGCCCAGCACGTCGGCGGCAGGATGATGCTGATTGAGTTTGAACTTCATCGCGATGGCGCTGACTTCAAACCGAAACCCGACAATCCCGTCCAGCTCGGGTTCGAACTCGGGATGACCGTGCGCTGGCTGCCACATTGAGCCCACTCCGCGCTCGTAATGCGCTGACAGGTCGCTGACGATCTGCCGCTTCGCCTCAACGTCGTCGGTCGCCGTGAGCTGGCCGCTAAGCTGTGCGACGGCGTAGTTCCACGTCGGCACCCGTTGCTCGGGCTGGGTGTACCAACTAGGTGACACATACGCGTGCGGCCCATGCACGATTAGCAGCGCCTGGCCGACGTGCTTGGCCTGCGGATTGGGCCGCGCCCAATGCCCGCGAATGTGCAGCGCATCGCCGTCGCGTGCGTACAGCACCGGCAAGTGGCTGGCGAAGGGCTCCCCTTCAGCGACCGTGATCAGGGTGACGAAGGCGTCGCGGGCGAACAGACCATCCAAGGCCGTGAGATCGGTTTCAGCAAATCGGCGCGGCAGATACATGCTCAGTGGTGCCCGTGCAATGGCGACATTGCCAGTGTCTGAATCATCTGCTCGCGAAGTGCTTCGATGGATTGGCCCGATGGCGGTTGCAGGGTTTGCAAATGCAGACCCATCTGCGCGGCATCCTCGACATCCAGTCCGTCCAGCGCGACGAACTCGGCGTCCAGCAGTGCCGCCCGTGCCGAATCTTCGCTGTCGTAGGGCAACTGCCGAGCATCGCAATCAAACACCTCGGCGGTGCCGGACTCGCCCAATTGCAAGCGCGCCCAGATCAAGGTGTTGCCAAGCAATCGCAACCACCATTGAGTGGTTACATGGGAGTCGGCGGCAGCTTCGAAATCAGAAGACATAAGGCACCAGCAGGACAGCGGAAAGCGCGCCACCGATCAGAGCGCACCACGCCAGGATCTGCGCCGGCGTGGCCAAACCCGTGATTGACGAATCGCGAGTGCTGCGAAAGCCGCCGCCCAATATCCACCGCAAGAACGCCGGCGCAAACGCATGACTGCCCACCCGGATGCCGTGATCACAGCTTTGCCGGTAAGTCAGTGGTCCAAAAATCAGATAGCCGCTGATGCCAGTAATGCCAAGACCGGTGGCAAATAGCAGCAGGAACATGGGCGCTAAGGACATGCTGATTCGGTGCTCATTAAAGCCCCTTTCCGTCCGGGAAAGGGTTTGGGGGTGAGCGGATGTGCTTGCGGGCCATCGGCCCGCACATCTGCGAACGCCGCAGCGCTATGCGCTGGGGCCGGGGCGTGAGTTGGGGCGAGCCGCGAGCGCTTCGCCCCAGTCACCTCTAGTACTCCGCCACCCCCGGCGCACGCGGGTACGGAATCGCGTCACGGATGTTCGACAGCCCGGCAACGTAAACCACCAGCCGTTCGAAGCCCAGCCCAAAGCCCGCATGCGGCACGCTGCCGTAGCGTCGGAAGTCGCGATACCAGCCGTAGTGCTGCGCATCCAAACCAAACTGCGCCATCCGCGCGTCCAGCACATCCAGGCGTTCTTCGCGCTGACTGCCGCCGATGATCTCGCCAATACCCGGTGCCAACACGTCCATCGCGGCAACGGTCTTGCCATCGTCATTCAAGCGCATGTAGAACGCCTTGATGTGCTCGGGATAGTTCATCACCACCACTGGACGGCCGACGTGTTGCTCGGTCAGCCAACGCTCGTGTTCGGTTTGCAGATCGAGGCCCCATTCGACCGGGTAGTCAAACTTCTGCCCGGACTGCTGCAACAGACGCACGGCCTCGCTGTAGTCGATGCGCTCGAAAGGTTGCGAGATAAATGTCTCCAATCGCGATGCCGCATCCTTCTGCACGCGCTCGGCGATGAAAGCCATGTCATCGGCACGCTCATTCAGCACGGCGCGAAACAGGTATTTCAGAAATGCCTCGGCCAAATCCGCATTCGCGCTCAGATCGGCAAACGCTACCTCCGGCTCGATCATCCAGAACTCGGCGAGGTGACGCGTGGTATGCGAGTTCTCGGCGCGAAAGGTTGGCCCAAACGTGTAGACCTTGGACAAGGCAAGGCAATAAGCCTCTACGTTGAGCTGCCCAGACACGGTAAGAAAGGTCTCCTTGCCAAAGAAATCGCGACCAAAATCCACACCACCTTCCGCATTGCGCGGCGGGTTGGCCGCATCCAGCGTCGAGACGCGAAACATCTGCCCCGCGCCTTCCGCGTCGGAGGTGGTGATGATCGGCGTGTTGACCCAATAAAAGCCCTGCTCATGAAAGAAGCGATGCACCGCCTGCGCCAGACAGTGGCGGATACGAGTGACCGCACCAAACAGATTGGTACGCGGGCGCAAGTGCGCAACCTCGCGCAGGTACTCCAGTGAATGCGCCTTGGGTTGGATGGGATAGGTCTCCGGATCTTCGACCCAACCGATCACCTCAAGGCTTGCCGCGACCAGCTCAAACGCTTGGCCTTGGCCTTGTGAGGGCGTCAACACGCCGGTCGCGATCAGCGAGCAGCCGGCGCTAAGACGCTTGACCTCAGACTCGTAATTCACAAGCGACGCCGGGACGACCACCTGGATCGCCGCGAAGCAGGAGCCATCGCTCAGGTTCACAAACGACAGCCCGGCCTTGGAGTCGCGCCGAGTGCGCACCCAGCCGCGCACGCTGACTTCACTGCCGGCGACGAGTTCGCCCGACAGCGCCTGTTGGACGCTGACCACGGTCATACTTTTGCTCCGAAGATGGGTGGCTGACGCAAACTCGGGCCAAATCGACCGTGTTGAACCTGCGCCGCGCACTTGAAATTGAGCGCGCATGATAAAACATGGGTTGTAGATACGGGGCGATGCAATGGCAACCTGCTCGCGCGCGCCCTCACTGCCAGCCGAAAGGGTCAACGATGTCGATTCAACTTACCGCCACCGCGCACGAACGCGTCCGCCAATATTTGAGTGGCCGTGAAGCCGCCGCTGGGTTCCGGCTCGGCGTCAAGCGCACTGGCTGTTCCGGCTGGGGGTATCTGGTGGATGTGGCCGAGCAGGTGAATGTGGATGACAGCGTGTTCGAGCAGGACGGTGTTCGCATCGTGGTGGATGCGAACAGCTTGCCTTTGGTGGCCGGCACCGAGATCGACTTCGTCCGCCGTGGCTTGAATCACGAGTTTATTTTTCGTAACCCGAATGCGGCGGCAGAGTGTGGCTGCGGCGAGAGTTTCACGACCCGGCCCGACTGAACCACGTATCGGCGCAACCGTCGACAGTTGCGTGTCAGCGCCTTCGCTTGGACTGACTTTGTGGGAGCGGCGGAAGCCGCGAGAGCGCTGCCACTAGGCGAGATTCTTCGCGGCTTCCGCCGCTCCCACAAAAATCCCTCACCCCAA
>JBBQQV010000027.1:0-14507 GCA_038215505.1 Lysobacterales bacterium | reverse complement strand
CCCCGGCCCGGCTCGCAATACGCCAGTAGCGTCGTCGAGTACGTATCGCCGGACGCATACGCCTATCGCTATCAGGGCCGTTGGGACGTTCGGCTCGGCGGCAGCACGTCGCCGCGATTGGGCATCAACCGCCACTACGAGTCCCTGATCGGTACCGCTGCCCGTAGCGATGCGACCTATTTGCGCGGCCAATTGCAGGAGGCGCGCTGGCTGATCCGCAGCTTGGAAACCCGCGCTGACACGCTGCTGCGGGTCTCACGTGCGATTGTTGGCCGCCAAGGCGCGTTCCTCGATCATGGTCCGGAAGCGATGCGACCGCTGGTGTTGCGCGAGATCGCCGATGAGGTCGGCCTGCACGAATCGACCATCTCGCGGGTGACCACTCGCAAGTACCTGCACACGCCACGCGGCACATTTGAATTGAAACATTTCTTTTCAAGCAGCCTGGCCACCGTCGATGGCGGAGCGGCTTCAAGCACCGCCATTCAGGCCATGATCCGCCGTCTGGTTGAGGCTGAGAGTCCGCGGCGGCCGCTGTCGGATGCCAGTTTGGTCACCGAACTGAAGGCACAAGGGGTCAGCGTGGCCCGCCGAACCGTGGCAAAATACCGCGACGTGATGAATATCCCCTCATCCAACGAACGCCAGCGGCTCAGCTGAATGACAATGCAGCTCACGCCCAATTCCACTGGCATGTGGCAATCGCCGCCCCCAACTTTCCACTGCCAAGTGGATCAGCCGCCGCCGCTGCATGAATGCTGGGAGGGCCCTGTCGCCCTTACCCTTCCGCAGCCCTCGCTTGAACAGCGGGGGGCGAATGAACGCCGTATCTGCACGAATTTCACGTTGATGGGTCTATTGCAAGAACTGTCGGCAGCGTTGCCGCTGCGGCCGGCGGAGTGGCGCGAATCCCGCGGCTATTGGACCACCAGGAGGTCAGCATGAAAATCGAGATCAGCGGTCACCAAATTGATGTCACGGCTGCGTTGCGCGAGTACGTGATCACCAAACTCGAGCGACTTCAGCGTCATTTCGACCATGTACTCGACGTTCACGTCATTTTGAGCGTCGATAAACTCGAGCAAAAAGCCGAAGCCACGCTCAATTTGACCGGTCGCAGCTTGCACGCCAACTCGGTGTCCGAAGACATGTATGCCGCTATCGACCTGCTGATCGACAAGATCGACCGCCAAGTGCTCAAGGTGAAAGAAAAACTCACTGACCATCATCGGGGCGAGTCCGCCGCGCGTATCGGCAGCTTTGGCTGACGCGGTTCTCGTTTTCGACTGAAACATTCCAACTCGCACATCAAGACACCTACCGGCAACTGAGATGCACCTGATCGACTTGCTAGGCCCCGCCCGCGTTGTCGCGGGTGCCAAAATCTCCAGCAAGAAGCGATTGCTTGAGCTGCTCGCCCGTTTGCTGGCCGATGGTCAGCACAGCGACAGCGAACGCCGCATCTTTGACAGCTTGTGCGCGCGCGAAAAGCTGGGCTCCACGGCGCTCGGCCACGGCATCGCGATTCCGCATGGGCGCAGCGATGCGCTCACTGCGGCGTCCGGGTGTTTTGTCCAACTCGATCAGCCGATTGATTTTGGCGCGCCCGATGGGCAACCCGTCGACCTGCTGTTTGCGATGGCCGTGCCAGAACACTACACGCATCAGCATCTGTTGCTGTTGTCGCAATTGGCCGAGATGTTCAGCGATCCGAGTTTGTCTGCGCGACTGCGCGCAGCAAAGGACGCAGCCACCTTGTTTGCGCAACTGGCCGACTGGCATCCAGCCAGCGCGGTTGCCGCCTAACCCACACACCTACGCGGCCCCGGCATTTCCATGCAGGCCCGTATTTCCGCGCGAGAATTGTTTGATCAGCTGAAGGACCGGCTCGGGCTGCGTTGGGTCGCTGGCCAGCGCGGTGAAGCCCGCGTATTGGAGTCGGGCGAAAGTCTGCGCCGCCGGCCTTCTTTGGTGGGCTACCTCAACACCATTTATGCCAATCAGGTGCAGATCATCGGCACCGATGAATTGGCCTATCTCGACGGATTGGAGCCACGCCCTCGCTGGGAGACGTTGGCAAAAATTGCGCATGCCAAACCCTTGGTACTGCTGCTCACCAAGGATCAAGCGTGCCCGCCGGATTTGCGCGACGTCGCCAATGAATCGAACACTGCGCTGTGGGTATCGCCGCGGCGCGGTCACGAACTGCTGACCTATCTGCAGTATCACCTCGCCCGCGCCTTGGCTCGCCGAATCACCCTGCATGGTGTATTCATGGAGGTGTACTCGATTGGTGTTTTGCTGACTGGTGAGAGTGGCTCTGGCAAAAGCGAGCTGGCGTTGGAGCTGATTACCCGCAGTCATCGCCTGGTTGCCGATGACGCGCCCGAGTTCACCAATATCGCCCCGGATGTACTCGATGGCATGTGCCCGGACCTGCTGCAGGACTTGCTGGAAGTGCGCGGCTTGGGCGTGCTCAATGTGCGCGAAATGTTTGGCGACACCGCAGTCAAGCGCAACAAATACCTGCGCTTGATCGTTCACCTTGAACGGCAAGACCCACAACTCAATCCCAAGCCCGTCGACCGCCTATATGGTGATGTGGGTCACCGCAGCGTGCTCGACATCGACATTCCGCTGATCACCCTGCCCGTCGCGCCCGGACGCAACTTGGCCGTACTGGTGGAAGCCGCAGTGCGCTCACATGTGCTGAAATCTAAAGGCATCGATGCCGCGCAGACATTTGTTGATCGGCAAGCGCATCAAATGCGTCATCAATCGCCCTGGTAAGCCTTCTCACGACATGAATTCGTTGACGCCGCGACTCACCGTGGTTTCTGGGCTCTCAGGTTCCGGCAAGAGCGTCGCTTTGCGCACCCTCGAGGACATCGACTGCTATTGCGTCGACAACCTGCCTTCTGACTTGCTGCCGGACTTTGTACGCAGTGTGCTTGAGGGAGTGGATCCGCCAAGGCGTCTCGCGGTGGGCATCGATGTTCGCAACCGCAGGGAAGATCTCGGCCATCTGCCGCAGGCGCTGGCTGACGTAGGCGGCATGGGCATCGAGCACGAACTGGTGTTTCTCGATACCCGCGACGACGCACTGATGAAGCGCTTTTCTGAAACCCGGCGACGGCATCCGCTGAGCCACGATGGTTTGCCGCTGGCGGATGCAATCGCGCAAGAACGTCGTCTGCTGAAGCCGCTGATGGCCTTGGCCGACCGCGTCATCGACACCTCCGAACTCAACGTCCACCAGCTTCGACGCTTGATCGTCACCGAACTTGGAACCGGCCAAACGCCGGGCTTGTCGATCCTGCTGGAATCGTTTGCATACCGGCGTGGCGTGCCGATCGACGCCGATTTCGTGTTCGACGCGCGCTGCTTGCCGAACCCGCACTGGAACCCCAGCTTGCGGCCCCTGTCGGGGCGTGATCGCGCGGTTCGCGAGCATCTGGATGCTGAGCCACTGGTCAACCAGTTTTTCGAACAGATCGCCGCGTTTCTGGACGTCTGGATACCACGTTTCGAACGCGAGACCCGCAGCTACGTCACCATCGCCTTCGGCTGCACCGGTGGCCGTCACCGTTCGGTCTACTTGGCTGAACGCTTGGCCGATCACCTGCGTAACGGTGGCCGCCAACAAGTGGTGAGTTTTCACCGCGAGTTGGACTGAAGTGCGGGCCGGGCGCTGGGGAGAAAACCTTCGGACTTGCGCCCCAGCCCCCAGCCCCCAAATCCGCTTTTAGCAAACGACTCACCGCACCGGCCGCACATCCACTTCAACTTGGATACGGTCGCCCGGGTTGTAGTCAGTAACCGTCTGATAGGTCTGGTCGCGGAATCGGTAGGTCACCTCGTAGCCGGTAACCGTATCGTCGCGTACGTAGTTGGTCCGCGATGTGCAGCGGTTTTCATAGCGGGTGTATTCGCGGCCACCGCTTGCGTAGTGACCGCCATAACGACGCTGGTCATCGCGCACAGATTGGTATCCCAACAGCGCGCCGGCCGCCGTTGCGGCATCTCGGCCACCGCCGCTACCAAACTGGCTGCCAATCACGCCCCCGACAATCGCGCCCAGAATGGCAGGTGCGCGATCACGACGGCCATTGTGATAACGCACCGGCTCGCGATACATAACGGGTTGCTCGTAGCACTCCCGATCAGAGACGGGACGCTCGATCGTGCTGATGATGGGTTCAACTCTAACGACATCGGCCCACGCGTAGCGACCATCGTCGTAGCCATTGCCGTAGTCACGTGCCGACGCCGCGCCGGCAAATACCAAGCTGGCAGCAACCATGCTGGCGGTGAGGGTACGGATCATCTTGAGTCTCCTGTTCGCGGGCCGAAGTGGTCCGGGCACCGGCAACGCTAGGGCGAACGGACTTAATCACTTCTGAATCTGCTCGGCGACCCAAAATCCATTCATCAGGTCGACAGCAACGGTTGCTCACGGATCAGCTTCGTACGCAACCGTATGCGGTAACACCTTGTTTCCGATTACGAGCTGCCGATTTAACTGGCGCGCTGCGGATTCGATCTAGCGAGATTCGATCAAGCAAGCTTCAATCAAGCAAGGTTCAATCCAGCAAGGTCGCCGTCATGCTCACCGGGATCGCCAGCGCGCGGGAAATCACACAATTCTTTTTGGCGTTTTCGGTAATCTCGGCAAACTTCTCCGCACTGCAATCCGGGACGCTGGCAGTCACCGTCAGATGCACGCCAACGGCCGATGGCGACGGCACCATTTCCATGTTGACCTCCGCACGGGTATCAATCCGGGTCGCCTTGAGACCCGCGTTCTGCAACATGAAGCCAAGCGCCATGCTGAAACAGCCAGCGTGCGCAGCGGCCAACAACTCTTCAGGGTTGGTGCCTTTCTCTTCACCAAACCGGGTATTGAACGAATACTTCTGATCCGTAAACAAACCACTTTGCGGCGTGCTCATGCAGCCACGTCCCGCCTTCAGATCGCCTTCCCACCACGCCGTCGCAACACGCTTCATACCCATCGAATGCACTCCCAATCGTTGCTTGCGCCGACCCATTCGGCCCGCGCCACAAGTCTACCGGTTGCCCCATGTTGCACTGCACCGTTGACCCCGCGCTGACAGCCTGAAACTCTAGCCGCTAGCAGCTTGTCGGACCTAGGTCGGCCGGGCTGCCAATCCGCCTGCGCGGTCCAGATTTCCGCCGATTCTTGGCCCATAGCGCTGCTATGAGCCTGCAAATCATCGAAAATCGGTCCTCACGCAGTCGAATTTTTGCCTCGGCCACCTAAGTCCGACAGGCTGCTTGTCTCCAACGGAGGTTCACCAGATGCCTGCTTATCGCACCGCCGATATCCGCAACATCGCGCTTACCGGTCACGCCGGCGCTGGTAAGACCACTCTGTTTGAAGCGCTGCTGCATGCTGGTGGCACGCTGCAATCGCCGGGCTCGGTGGAGCGCGGCACCACGTTGTCGGACTTCGATCCGCTGGAAAAAGCGCGCGGCCACTCGATCAATTCCAGCATCGCCTCGATCGATCACGGCGGCGTGCATGTGAATCTGATTGATACCCCGGGCTACACCGATTTTCGTGGGCCCACCCTGTCGGCGCTGGCGGCGGTTGAGACCTGTGCGGTGGTGGTCAACGCCGCCCATGGCATCGAGCACAGCACGCAAAGGCTGATGGACTACGCCCGCGCGCGGCGTCTGTGTCGCCTCATCATCGTCAACAAAATCGATAGCGAAGACTGCGATCTCGAATATCTGGTCGAACAACTTCGCGAAGCTTTCGGCCGGGAGTGTCTGCCAGTCAACTTGCCGGCAAAAGGGCGTGCATCTGTTGTGGATTGTTTTCGTACACCACAAGGTGAGAGCGAATTTTCTTCGGTGGCATTCGCCCATCAGCAGATCATCGATCAGGTCGTCGAGATCAACGAAGAGGTGATGGGCCACTATCTGGAGGAAGGCGAAGCCGGACTCTCTGGACAAGAACTGCACGATGCCTTTGAACAGTGTTTGCGCGAAGGCCATCTGGTGCCGATCTGCTTTGTCTCGGCCCGCAGCGGCGCCGGCGTGCGCGAGCTGCTGGACTTGTTTGAGACGCTGATGCCCAACCCGTATGAGGCCAATCCGCCAGCGTTCTTGAAGGGCAGCGAGGCGCTGCCACTGACGGCGATATGCGACCCCAATGCGCACGTGATCGCCGATGTCTTCAAGATCGTCAACGATCCGTTCGTCGGCAAACTCGGCATCTTTCGTATCTACCAAGGCACTGTCCGCCGCGATACCCAATTGTTGATCGATGACGGCAAGAAGCCGTTCAAGGTTGGCCATTTGTTCAAGCTGCGCGGCAAGGAGCACATGGAGATCGAAGAAGCCATTCCCGGTGATATCGCCGCGGTCGCAAAGGTTGATGAGATTCATTTCGACGCCATTCTTCACGACAGCCACGATGAGGATCACATCCGTCTCAAGCCGCTGGATTTTCCGCAGCCGATGTTCGGCTTAGCCGTCGAACCGCTGCACAAAGGGCAGGAACAGAAGCTCGCCACTGCGTTACACAAGCTGCATGAAGAGGATCCCTGCTTTCGCATCGAACACCGCGCCGAACTCAACGAGACCGTGATTCGTGGTCTTGGCGAGCTCCATATCAAGCTGATGCTGGAGCGCATGAAGGATCGTTACCAAGTGGAAGTCAGCTCGCGCCCCCCGCGTATTGCCTACCGCGAAACTGTCAGCGCCAAGGCCGACGGCCACCACCGACACAAAAAGCAGACCGGTGGTGCCGGTCAATTCGGCGAAGTGTTTCTGCGCGTGGAACCACTGCCGCGCGGCGCTGGCTTTGAATTCGTGGATGAGGTGAAAGGCGGCACCATCCCCAACCAGTTTCTGCCGGCCATCGAAAAGGGCGTGCGCATGGTGCTTGAACACGGCGCGCTGGCCGGCTACCAGATGCAGGATCTACGCGCCATCGTGTACGACGGCAAATACCATCCCGTCGACTCCAAGGAAGTGGCCTTCGTATCCGCGGGCAAAAAGGCTTTCCTGGATGCCATCAGCAAGGCCCGTCCCATCGTCTTGGAGCCCATCGTCAACCTAGATGTCTCGGTGCCCGATCAACACATGGGCGACGTCACTGGCGGGCTGGCCAGCAAGCGTGCGCGCATCAATGGCACCGACTCGCTACGCGGCGGCGAGTTGGTCGTCAAGGCGCAGGTTCCACTGGCCGAAGTCGGCGAATACGCCAGCGAACTAAAGGCGCTGACGGCAGGCCGCGGCCGCTACTCCATCGAGTTCAGCCACTACGAGCCGGTGCCTCCAGCGGTGCAGAAGCAACTGGCGGAAGCGTATCGGCCACGGGTTGAGGAGGAGTGAGGTTCTGACTGGGGAGTGGGACTGGGGACTGGGGACTGGGACTGGGGCTGAGGACTAATGTTCAAACTGATAGGCATCCTCGTCGCCATTTACACCCTCTACGCCGCATACCGAGGCGAGGTGTACGCCAAGCATCGCGCGTGGGGCCAAAGCATCCTGCGCAGCGAACGCCCCGGTTACTTCTGGGTGGTGATTGCGGTGTACGGATTGCTCGCGTTGGCGCTACTGACGATTTTCTAAGCGCCCAATTTTCTAAGCGCCCATCTACCTCTGCTCCTCCAGCATCATCTGTGGCTGGGGTGTTGGCGCATTCGGAATCTATAACGCCAGCCTGCGCGCCCGCCCTCCAAGCCAAGCGATACAGCTCCTGACCCGAACATCCACACCCGGCGCTGCGATACCAAACATAAACAAAACCAGGCAATACAACCGTGACGCCAACGGCCGCAGCAGTTTGTCGTGCAGCACATGCAGCGCAGGTCGCAAGTAGTCAAAGAGTTGCGCGCCCATCAGCACCACCAGCAACTCCAACCCCAACGCATCGATCAACGGCAGAAACAGCCGCAGCTCGGGGTGAGAAACGAGCATGACGGTGACGACAATCGTCAGCATCAGAAAAACGCGCTGACGCCTCGTTTTGTCTCGCCAGTTGAATCGCTTCATTGGTGTCGCCTATTTCTGCATGGCGTCGCAGCCGGCTAAAACCCCGTTCATTGGGTTTGCCGCGAGACTTGTTTCCATTTCTCATTTGGAGGCCTGCTTGGTAAGGCCATCCATCGTCGAACTGGTTTGTGGACCTCACCCTCCCGGCAAAATCACCCGAGGCAACTTCGCTTCAACCACACTCGCTTCCAACTTGGCAATCGAATCCGCACGCACAACCGCGATCGCCTGTTCGTGTCGGCCGATCTCAGCATCCAGTTCTGCAAAACGGCTGCGCATCGCGGCGGTGGGAGCGCCGTCGGCTTGTTGCGCCCAGCTGTATAGCGGAGCGAGTTGCGAATACAGTTGAGCGCCGCGTGGGCCGCGCAGGATGTCGTAGACGACTTTGGCTTCGGGGTTGTGCAACAGGCCTTCGATGCGGTCGGCATCGGCGATGACTTTGTCAGCGGCGCTGATCACATTGGCGTAAGCGGCTTGTTCGGCCAGGCGCTCCTTCAATTCCGTGGCTTGCTTGCGCGCGGCGCGCAGCAGCTCAATGCCGTGGGTGGCGCGATCAAGCGCGCTGCGGGCTTGCAAGGCGAATTCGAGTTGCGCTGCAAGTGCGGCGGGGTCGGCTGGCGAACGCGGGTCAGCACGCACCTTGATCGTGGTGGTTAACGGTTGCGCAGCGGCGCCGATCAGTTCGGCACGATAGCTGCCGGGCAAGGCCAGCGGTCCAATCCCGGGCTCGCCGGCGTCGATCTTGGCGTCAAGCAGGGGCTTGGCACCGGTGTGGCTCAGATCCCAAGTTGCAGTGTTCCAACCGGCCTTGGTGCTGAGCTCAGGCTTGGGTGCTTCGCTGGGTCCATCGGGGTCGCCCAGGCTGCTGGGTGCCGGCTTGGCAACGCTGGAAAGCTCGCGGACCAAACTGCCATCTTCGCTCACAATCCGCAGCGTCAAGTTGCCCTCGAAACCCTCGGGCAAGTAGTAGCGCAATTGTGTGCCGTAGTCGGGGTTTTTGTGTTCGTCAGCATCGCCCCAACGGAAGCCCGAGCGCCAGCGGGTGGCGACGGCGGTCGATGCCAGCTGCGCTGTCGTCTGCTCCGTTTGCTTGCTTTGCAGGATTTGCCTGAGCAGGTCAACGTGCTCGAACATCCACATCGCACGCCCACGGGTGCCGACGATCAAATCGCCGTGTTTGGCTTCGATATCGACCACCGCCACGTGCGGCAGGTTGAGTTGGATTTCGCTCCACGTCTGGCCGCCATTGACGCTGGCATGGATTGCGCGTTCTCCGCCCAGGTAAAGCGCCTGCGGATCGGTCTCGTCCTCAGCAATGCTCATCAAAGGCATTGCTTTCGGCAGCCCGGCCGCCAGCGACCGCCAGCTCGCCCCGTGATCGTTGGTGACCCACACCATCGGCTGGTCGTCGCCCAAGCGATAGCGATGGGCGACCAGGTAGGCACGCCCTGCCTGATGGCGAGAGGCGATCAACTTGTCGACGGTGGCATCAACCGGCAATTCTCGCGGCGATACGTTTTTCCAATTGGCACCGTCGTCTCGCGAGACATGCACCAGCCCATCATCACTGCCCACCCACAACTCGCCTTTTGTGAGCGCCGATTCGCTGATCGAAAAAATCGTCGAATAAATTTCGACGCCGGTGTTGTCGCCGGTGATGGGGCCACCCGCCCACTCCTGCTTGCTTTTGTCGTTGCGGGTCAGATCACTGCTGATAATTTGCCAAGTTTCGCCTCGATCGCGGCTTCGGTAAAGCACATTGGCACCGTGATAAATGGTCGCTGGATCATGCGGTGAAAGCTCCACTGGCGCGGTCCATTGGAAGCGCTGCTGCATCGCTTTTGGCGGCTGCCCGGACGGATTGGCCGGTGCCGCAGAGATGTTGCGGTATTGGCCGCTGCCTTCGCGATAGCGCGACAGATAGCCGCCGTATTCACCCGCATAAACCACGCCTTCCTGCGCCAGGTCATAGCGGAAATCACCCGCCTCACCGCCGCCGACGTACTGCCAGTCGGACAAGCTGCTACCGCCGCCGTTTAACGAATACACCGGCCCACTGACCGTGCCCATATCCTGCAGCGTCCCGCCAACGTGATACGGCGTGCGATTGTCGACGTCAATGTTGTAGAACTGACCAAGCGGCAAATCAGGCGAGCGCCAGTGTTTGCCACCGTCAACGGTCAGATCCACGCCGCCGTCTTGGCCGCCGATCATTCGGGTCGGCGTGCTGGGATCAATCCATAGATCATGATGATCGCCATGCGCGAAGCCTTCCATCGCCTGCAAGGTCTTGCCGCCATCGACGCTCTTCAACATGCTCACTTGCGGAAACCACACCGTGTCGGCGTCAACCGGATCGGGCTCGACCGTGGTGTAGTACCAGGCACGCTGGCGCAGCACCCAGTGGGCGTTGATGAGAGTGAAGTTCTCACCGCCATCATCCGAGCGAAACAAGCCGCCATCTTTGGCTTCGATCAGCGCCCACACGCGCTCGCTGTTGGCGGGCGACACAGCGACGCCGACCTTGCCCCAGTCGCCCTTGGGCAATCCATGTTTGCCTGCCTTGAGGCGGGTCCAGCTGTCACCCATGTCGGTCGAGCGCCACAAGCCACCACCGGGCCCGCCACTTTGCATGCCCCACGGCGTTCGCCGGGTTTGCCACGTGCCCGCCCAGACGATGCGCGGGTTGTTGCGATCCACATACACATCGCTTGCGCCCGTATCGGCATCGACTTTGAGCACGTTCTGCCAGCTCTTGCCGCCGTCGCGCGTGCGGTACACGCCACGCTCGGGGTTGGCTTTGAAGGGCGAGCCGAGCACCGCTGCAAACGCGATGTTGGCGTCTGTCGGGTGCACATCGATGTGACCAATCGCACCGCGGCTGGCAAAGCCTTGCGTCCAGGTCTTGCCGGCATCGGTGGACACAAACAAGCCATCGCCGGGTTGCACATTGCCGCGAATGTTGGCTTCGCCACCGCCGACATAAATGACGTTCGGGTCAGACGGCGCAACGGCCAGCGCACCTAAAGATTGAGTGAGCTGCTTGTCGAAGATCGGCCTCCAGTCATGACCACCGTCAGTGCTCTTCCACAAGCCGCCCTGTGCTGCTGCCAGATAGAAGGTGTAGGGGTCGCCGACAACGCCAGACACGCGGGTGATGCGGCCGCCTACGTTGGGGCCGATCAAGCGGTATTCGAGTCCGGTCTGGGCGTTGACTGGCTCGTCGCCGACTGACTCACCGACAGCTGCCGTTTCCACAGCCGCCGCCGAGGCCGCGCTGCACAACCCCGCCAGCAACCATCCCATCCGCTTCATCTTCCATTCCCCGCCCAAGGATCAGCGCTGCACGCTAGCGGTGCTTGCGCCGCCACGCAAGCGGCCAGATTCAGCTGACCATGTGCATTTGCAAGACGAGCGGACTTCGACGGACAGCGGGTAGACCGTGGCTAGCAACACGAAGTCTCTTTCTGTGGGAGTGCTGGCAGACGGGATGCGCTCGCGGTAGTCGATCCAATCGCGCCTTCCGGCGCTCCCATAACCTAACCCAAACTTTTCATGAATTGCGCTCGCCCTCGCTTGTCTCCAGACCGCACAGGGAATTTTCTTCAGTCGGCCGTATGGCCCGATACGCCGCTCCTTCATAGAATCCCCTGCGCGATCAGTGTCCTGCGCGATCATCGTACGCATTCATGAAAAGGCCGGGCTAAGAGATTGGCGCTATCCGATATCCGGACGGTGTTGAGCGGCATGCGTGAAACGGCAACCTCCATGCAGCCTCCCGTTGCACCGTCCAAAACCCATATCAATTGAAGACGTCACTAACGCAAATGCGACTCGCTTGCATTTGTATCCGCCTTCGTGGACTATTTGCGCTTCCAAACCTTTGCTAGGAATGCCGCGTATGTCCCTGCTGTCTGTCGCCATTCAGGCGGCCCTAGCCGCCACGCCAGCGCCTCTCAACTCGGTCGCGGCAACCTTTGGTTCGGTCGACACCTTGCCTGGCGTCGTGGTTGAAGCCGAGGCCGAATCCGATCATTACGTGCAAGGCCCATTCTTGCCCGACGTGCAGGGCAGCAAGATCAACATCGGCAAAAAAACCACGGTGATCGATCTGGACGCGATCCCGCGCATCAGCGGCAGCAACTATCGGCTGGCCTTGATCCAGGCACCGGGATTGATTTTGAGCGAAGAAAGTTCGCCACTGCTAAGCATCGGCTACCGCGGTCTGGAACCGCATCGCACTCAGTACACACAAGTGCTGGTGGATGGCATTCCGATTCACGCCGATCAGTTTGGCTATCCCGAGGCCTATTACGTGCCGCCGCTGGACACGGTGGATCGCATCGAGTTCATCCGTGGCGGTGCCTCGCTGATGTACGGCCCGCAACCCGGCGGCGCGCTCAACTACGTCACTCATCGGCCAAGTTTCGAGCACAGCTTTGGCGGCTAAAGCATCAACACCTTTGCTGCCGACAGTACCTGGAACAACTTCACTTACATCGATGGCACCAGCGGCCGAGTCGGTTACTACGTCTACTACAACCATCGCGAGACCGATGGTTTCCGCCGCGCCAACAGCGATGTCGAACTGGATGCTGGCTACGTCAAGTTGGCGCTGGACGCTGACGGCCCGCGGCGCTGGTTTTTGACGCTTGGCAACTATCGCGAAAAACACGGCGAGCCGGGCGGTTTGAACCGCGGAGCCGGCCCCAACGACCTCAACGTTGACCGCGACCCCGACCAAAGCTCGCGTCTGAACGACCGCTTCGAGTTGGATCGCGATGCGGCCACACTCACCCTTGAACAAGACATCGAGCAGGGCCAGTTCAGCGCGCGTGCGTGGGTAGTCGATTACACCCGCTTCAGCAACCGCGAGCGCGGCGGCGGCTTCGGTACGCGTCCGAGCGGCGCCACCGCGAATAGCTTCGATGTGGAATCCCAGAATTTTGATACCTGGGGCGTCGACACGCGCTTCCGTCGCAATTGGGGTGGCGACAGCCAACACGCCTTAAGCATCGGCGCGCAGTATTTCCGCACCGATTCACCACGCACCGACGTCCGCGATGGCGTGTTGCGCATCGCCTCGCGACGTGACATCGAATACTTGCCGGTGTATGCCGAAAATCTGTTCCGATTTGGCAAGTTCAGCATCACCCCCGGCGTGCGCATCGAGAGCGTCAAACAGTCAGTCACCGCCAGCTTCGTTACCCCCGTTGCAGCGCCGCGTACTCGCGAGATAGACGAGACCGTCGCTCTGTACGGCATCGGCAGCAGCTGGGACTTTACTCCCGCCGTGCGCGGCTATTTCAATTATTCGGAAAGCTATCGACCGGCGCTCTTCACCGAGGCCGTACCCAACAGTACCGCCACCGTCGTTGCTGGCGATCTTAAAGAGGGCAGCTCGTGGCAGACGGACTTGGGTGTGCGCGCGCAGCTCGACAACGGCCTGGTGTTCGATACCAGCGTGTTCTTGAGCAAGTTTGCCGACAAGATTGGCGGCGCGGGCACGGCTACCGATCCGCTTCGCAACATCGGCGAGATTGAATACCGTGGCTTGGAAGCCGCCGGCCAATACGATCTGCTGGGTGCAGGCAGCGACGCCGATGCTGCGCAACTCAACCTACTGCTGAACGTCACCCTCTTGGATGCCGAAATCACCGCTGACTCCAATCCACTACGCGTCGGGAATGCGCCGCAATACGCCCCGGATTATTTGGTCCGCAGTGGCTTGGTATATCGCCAAGGCGAACGTCGCAAACTCGCCCTGCTCGGCACCTTCGTCGACGAGAGCTTTGCCGATGATGGCAACAGCGCCACCCGGTTCATGCCGTCCTATCAGGTGTGGGACTTGACCGGCGAGTGGCAGCTCGGCGCCTCGCGTTTCACCATGCTTGGCGGCATCACCAACCTGCTTGATGAGCAGTACACCGCACGCATCCGCAACGATGGCATCGATCCCGCCGCCGGCCGCACCTGGTATGCGGGTTTGCAGCTGGATTTCTAAGCTCGCGGATTCTGGCGCCAGAGCTTCGAAGGTCGACCGGAATGGAGGGCGTCGCTGCGGCGACGCCCCTCTTTAATCCAGCGTCCTTATGCAGCCGCGCATCGATGCGTCATCCATCGAATAGAGGCAGCCGCGCGGGAGCGCGGCCCTCCTTAGCGCTCAGCGGCTAGTCCAATCCAAACAGGCCACCCTGCGCCTGCTCTGCATCGCGCTCAACGAAGCCGCCCAGACCCACGCCCACCAATCGATAGCGTGTCTGCGCGGCAAGCCCTACCCGTTCGCGCAACGCGAGTGCAAACCCTAGCAAGCCTGCGGCCGAGGACGGCGGCATTGCCGGAGTAAGACTTCGGGTCAGCAAACGGAAGTCGGCGGTCTTCAGCTTCAGACCCACCGTGCGTGCGATTCGACCGGTCTGCTTCTCTGTGGCCCGCCAAGTACGTTCGGCGAGAGTCCGGATATGCGGCTCCAGTTC
>JBBQQV010000026.1:0-14607 GCA_038215505.1 Lysobacterales bacterium | reverse complement strand
TCATCAAGTCCATGACCCAGATCCAAACGAATTGGACCCACCGGCGAGCGCCAGCGCAGGCCGAAACCAACCCCCATCGCAGGCTCGAAGTCGCTGCCGTCGAATGCGTTTCCGGCGTCAGCAAACACCGCAATCGCCCATTGTTCGCCGATGCGCCTCTCTAATTCCGCGCTGGCAACAATGAGATGTTTGCCGCCTGCTGGCTCGCCCAGCGGGTCGAGGGGACTCAGTTCCTGGTAGCCATAGCCGCGCACGCTGCGATCACCACCGGCAAAGTTGCGGAGCGAGGGTGGCAGCTGATCGAAGTCGTCCACCCAAGTGCTCGCCGCTTCGCCGCGCAGGAGCACGCGATACTCCTCACCCAGTGCGCGTATCCACTTGCCGGCGAGTCCCGCTTGCGCGAAATCAATGTCCGAACCAAGGGCCTCGCTACCCACTCGCACATAGGTCGAGAGCGAATAGCCGCGGGTGGGATACAGGGTGTCGTCGGTCACCACCCGATCAAGGCGCAAAGCCGGATAGACCAGAAAACTATCGCGATCCACTTGCCGCAGGAGGTCGAATTGCTGGAACCGCTCTTGCTGGACGTTGAACTCGGCCGCGATCTGATTGCCCCGCCAGCGCGCGCTGCGGGCAACGTTGAAGATGCCGATCTCGGAAGTACCGCCGCCAATCTCTTCGTCGCGCAAGCTGACACCGCTACTCCACCAGCCCGGCAACCACTCGAACTCGGGGATGCGGTACTGCACGCCGATCAACGAGCGTCGTTGTCCAAGTTCGGCATCCGCTTTCAGTTTGTGGCCTCGATCGTTGACCCAGCGCCGATCCAACGCCAAGCGCAGCGACGCGCCATTGTCGGTGCCAAAGCTGACACCCGCGCTGTAACGCGTTCGCTTGGCCGGCGTCAGGCTGACCCTGATTGGCGCGATGGCGGGTGAATCGGAGGCGGTTGCGGAGTCGAGCTCCTCTAGCGCGTCCTCATCCGCATCGCTTGTGGCGCCTGCATTTTCCGGATCAGCAAGCACCTGCCCACTCGCGCGCTCCCGAGAGCGCTGCAAGCGCAACTCCGGTTGGATGTCGATCAAGCCAAAATAATCGAGCTCAACCAGGATTCGATGCAAGCGCAGCAGCTCGGCTTGACTATAGAAATCGCCTTCCTGATACGGCAACAATGGGTCGAGCAGCCCGTCACGCAGTTGGCTGCCACTGAAGGTTGTCTCAGCAAAGCGATGGCGCGGCCCGGTCTTCCATGCCAGCTCAATCGTGGCGGCCTTTTTTGCACGTTCGACGCTCACCACGGCGCGCTCGCTGCGAGCGCGAAAATAGCCGCGCTCGCCCAAGCCTCGCTGCACCGTCGCCTTGCTCGCCTCATAACGTGAGTGCTTGAGAATCTCGCCCACGCGAGGCCGGAAGCGGGTCAACAACCGTTGCAGGACTTCGTCTTTGCTGCCTTCGCCTTGCAAGGCAATCTGGCTGGCGACCACTCGCACAGGCTCACCTGGCCGCACGGTGATGCGTAAATTGACGCGCTGGCCTTCGCGGGAGACGTTGGTCTCTACTTCGGCGTCGTAGTAACCAAACGGTTCCAGCGCCGCATGCACTTGGTCAGGTACCTGCCGCAACTGGTACGCCAATGTCGCTTCGGTCAGGGTTTTCTCTGGCGACCAACTGGCCAGCGCCAGGCGCGCACGCACGTTGTCGCGCATGGCCGCATTGACGCCCTCCACCGCGACCGTGTTGATCGTAAGTGCGAGTGTCGGCAGTGCGAAGCCAAGCAGAAGCACGCCCAGCAATACCTTCGGACTTGCCGACGAGACGCGTTCGGCCATCAGCGCTGGCGACCGCTGACTTGCGGGCAAGACCCGAGGCGACAGGCCCACACAAGCAAACGCGAGTGCCGCTCGGATTGCCGAAACGCTGCCAGTCGGGTGCTCATCGCCCGAGCTTAACCGCTCCGGTGTCGAAGCGAGGCCAAGCCCAGCACTCAGACCTGCGTGATGTTCAGCTGCGAAACGTCACCGACCGCCATGAATTGTGCCGACAAGCGCCCCAACAATGCCAACCGGTTGTTCCGCACGCTGGCGTCGTCCACCAACACCATCACGCCATTGAAAAATCCGTCGATGGGCTTGCGCAACAACGCCAAGCGTTTCAACACTGTCACGTAGTCGCGCTCTTTCAGCGGCAAGAAGTTGTCACGCGCCGCGTCTTGCAAGGCCACAAACAAGGCTCGCTCGGCGGGATCGGTCAGCAGGTCAGGATCAATGCGGTCGGCGACAGGCTCCGACGACTTGCGCAAGATGTTGCGGAGTCGCTTGTTGGCCGCCGCGAGCGCACCCGAATCTGGCAGCCTTATGAACTCGGCCAACGCCACCAGCCGGCGGTTGAAGTCGACCAGCGATCCCGGCCGAATCTCGAGCACGGCGGCGAACAGATCGGGCGGCACTTTGAGGTCGGCGTAGTAGCCGCGCATGCGCTCAATGACGAAATCGTAGATTTCCTCTGTGGATGGCGGCTCAAGTCCGGCCGGCAACAGCTCGGCCGCTGCGCCGATCAAAGCGCGCAAATCGACATCCAACCCACCCTCAACCAAGGTACGACCCAAGCCAAGTGCAGCGCGCCTCAGCGCAAACGGATCCTTGTTGCCAGTCGGCTTGAGGCCGGCTGCAAAGCCACCCACGATTGTGTCGATGCGATCGGCCACGGCCAAACAACGCCCTTGCGCTGTTTCCGCAATGGCGTCACCGGCGAAACGCGGGCGATACGCTTCATCAATGGCGATGGCCAACGTCTCGGGCTCGCCCGATGCCAACGCATAGTGGCGGCCCATCACGCCTTGCAGTTCGGGAAATTCGCCAACCATGCGTGACATCAGGTCGGCCTTGCACAGCAGGGCCGCGCGCTGTGCCATATTTTCGTCGAAACCAAGGCGGCCGGCGATGCGTTCGTTGATCTGACTCACGCGCGCGCACTTGTCCGCGTAGCTGCCGAGCTTCTGTTGGTAAGTGACCGTTGCCAGTTTGGGTAACAGGGTCGACAGCGGCGTCTTCAGATCTTCGTCAAAGAAAAAACCGGCATCGGCAAAGCGCGGCCGGATCACGCGCTCAAAGCCCTTGCGTACCTCGGCCACATCGGTGGAGTCAATGTTGGCGATGGCAATGAAGTGCTCGGTCAAGCGTCGCTTGTTGTCGAGCACAGCAAAAAACTTCTGGTTGGTCTCCATGGTCAGCATCAGCGCTTCTTGCGGCACCCGCAGAAACTCGGACTCGAAGCTGCAACGAATCGCTTTCGGCCACTCGACCAGACAGTTCACTTCCTCGACCAAGGCGTCCGGCATGTGCGCCTCGCCCCCAACTTGCTTGGCTGCGGCTTGGATGTCTGCACGTAGACGGCCGATGCGCTCGGCCGGATCCACCAGCACGAAGGCCTCACGCATCACATCGATGTAGTCCTTGGCGTTGTTCAACCACAGCGGCTTGGGCGCATGAAAGCGATGGCCCACACTCATCCGGTCCGCTTTCAGACCCATCACCACACCATCGGCGACGTGCGTTCCCAGCAAGATTACCAGCCAATGGACTGGCCGCGCGAACGCGAAATCCTCGTCACCCCAGCGCATGGGCTTGGGTACCGGCAGATTGCGAATTGCCTCGGCAACGATGTCTGGCAGCACGCTCAAGGTGGACACGCCTGGCTCGACGCGGCGCAGCACAAAGCGCTCCACACCGCCGGTCCAGACCCGCTCCAGCTTGTCGACAGAGACGCCATTCTTGGCTGCGAAACCCGTCAAAGCGGGCGTTGACTTACCCTTGGCATCGAGTGCCGCGGATACCGGCGGACCACTGATCTCGACGTTCTGACTGGGTTGCTGGGTGGCGATGCCAGGCAGCATCACGGCGAGACGGCGTGGCGTATACAGCGGCCGCGCCATATCCATCTCCCAACTCTTGTCGAACGGGATGCGGCGGCTTTCCAGCCCCGCCCGGATGCCATCAAAGAACGCCTTGCCCAATTCAGGCAGCGACTTCGCCGGCAGCTCCTCAGTCCCCAGTTCGATCAACAGAGGTTTGAACTCGCTCATTACGCCATCCCCTTGTGTCAGCGACTTATCCAAGACACTACTGAATCACTCGTGCAACGCGGCTCCCACCCCCACCTCAAACGATACCTCAGGCTCGCCGGTCCTGCCCGCGCAAACCAGGAAATCCGAGCTTTTCGCGCTTGTCCAGATAGCTCTTAGCGACTCCCCGCGCCAGCGTGCGCACGCGCAAGATGAAGCGCTGCCGCTCAGTGACGCTGATGGCGCGTCGCGCGTCCAACAAATTGAAGCTGTGCGAGGCTTTGCACACTTGGTCGTAGGCCGGCAGAGGCAAGTCGAGCTCGATCAGTTTCATGGCCTCGGTCTCGCATGCGTCGAACCGGTGAAACAACTCTTCGACGTTGGCGTGTTCAAAGTTATATGCGCTTTGTTCGACTTCATTTTGATGGAACACGTCGCGATAGGTCACGTCGCCCTGTGGTCCCCGCGCCCAGACGATATCGAACACGCTTTCGACATTTTGCAGATACATGCAAAGGCGTTCCAAGCCATAGGTGATCTCGCCCAGCACCGGCTTGCACTCGAGTCCGCCAGCCTGCTGAAAGTAAGTGAACTGGGTCACCTCCATGCCGTTGAGCCAGACTTCCCAGCCCAATCCCCAGGCACCCAAGGTGGGCGACTCCCAGTTGTCTTCGACTAAGCGCAGGTCATGCACCAGCGGGTCGATACCCAAGGCCTTCAAGGAGTTGAAGTAGCGCTCGACAATATCGGGCGGGCTCGGCTTCATCACCACTTGAAACTGATAGTAGTGCTGCAGACGATTGGGATTGTCGCCGTAGCGGCCATCGGCAGGACGCCGACTGGGCTGCACATAAGCTGCATTCCAAGGCTCCGGCCCGAGCGCGCGCAGAAAGGTCGCTGGATGAAAGGTGCCGGCGCCTACCTCAAGATCCAGTGGCTGAATGAGGACGCAACCCTGATCGGCCCAGTAGGCACTGAGCGTTTGGATCATCGACTGAAAAGTAGGAGCGGACATGGCAACCAAGGCGACATACAGCTGCCAAGTATAACGGCCCGAGCCGCGCCCTCAGACCCTGGCCCGCCCATTGATGCGGGTAGATTTAAGACGCCGCTGCGACCGCTGCTCGCCGCTCCAACAGCTGCGAGACGAGTATTCCCACCTCGTATAAGGCGCACATCGGTATCGCCAACATGACCTGGGAAATAACGTCGGGTGGCGTGATTATCGCCGCCACCACAAACGCGCCGACCACAACATAGGCTCTCGCCTCCCGCAACTGCGCCACATTGACCCATCCCATGGCTGCAAGAATCACCACGGCCACCGGCAGCTCGAAGCAGAAGCCGAAGGCCAAGAACACCACCAGCACAAAATCGAGATAGCGGGTGATGTCGGTCATCATCGCCACGCCCTCGGGCGTGATCGCGGTCAAGAAGGCGAACACGGTCGGCAGCACCAGAAACCAGGCGAAGGCGCAGCCGATGTAGAACAGGGCCACGGCGGACACCAGCAACGGCATCGCCAGCTTCTTTTCATTGCGATACAGACCAGGTGCCACGAACGACCACAGTTGATACAGGACGACCGGCATCGCCACTACCAAACCGAGCACAAAGGTCAGCTTGATGGGGGCAAAAAATGGACTGGCGACATCGATGGCGATGATTTGCCCGCCCGCCGGCAACTGCTTGATCAGCGGCTCGGCAAACATGCTGTAGGTCCGCTGCGAAAACGGTAATAACGCAAGAAATGCAGCGAGCACGGCGAGCATTGCACGCAAAAGTCGCGTGCGCAGTTCGACCAAGTGCGACATGAATGTTTCTTCGCGCTCGACCACAGGCTCCGTCATAGCGGCGAGGAAGTTGTCTTCGCGCTCACGGACTGCGGCTCGGTTTGACCTTGGTCGTCTGCGCGCAAGCTCGCCAGCGCAACCGCAACCGGCGGCACTGTAACTGTCGACTGGGAAAGCTCTGCAGCCGGCACCAGTGGCGCCTCGAGTTCGCGCCGAAGCTGACGCATCTCGTCGCGCGCTTCGCGCAGGCTGGCCTTGATTTCGTCATCGGCCAATTCGCGTTCCAACTCAGCGCGCAGCGAAAACCAACTGGCGCGCGCGCGCCGCACCCAAAGTCCAAGCGTGCGTGCCGCTACAGGCAGTCGCTTGGGGCCGAGCACCAAAAGCGCAACCACCGCCGTCAGCACCATTTCCCCGAAGCCGAACTCGAACATGCCGGTATCCCAAACGCGCCTTAATGGCGGGCTTCGCGCTCAGCTTCAGCCGCCTTGCTTGCGCTGCTGTCTTTGCTTTCGGCTTCCAGCTTGGCGGCTTCGTCATCGGGCTCGGCCATGCCACGTCGAAAGCTCTTGATCGCCGAACCCAAGTCACCGCCGACGTTGCGCAGCTTTTTGGTTCCGAACAGAAGCACGACCACCAGCAGCACGATCACCCAGTGCCAGATACTAAAACTGCCCATCACCACTCCTGAATGTGATCACGCCGCAGAGCATAACGCGGCCATGTGAAAGCGCGCCGACAACTTACTTAACGGGCGCTGTATTCCTCGAGCCGATCAATGACATCAACGACTGCGCCTGAGGGCCGCCCGGCGCGGCCTTCAAAGATGGCACGCGGGGTAGTGTTGCGACCATACACCGACTGATTGGCGCGATGGTCGATGGCGATCACCGCACCATCTAGCGCCACCCCGGCGAACAACCCACGCGCTCGCGAGTACGAATAAATCTCTGCTTTCAATTGGCCGTCGGTGGAGGCCTGCGCCGTACGTCCGACCGGGCCCGCAGCCACTGCCGCGTCGGCGCCGAGGGTGAACTTGCCGTTGACGATGGAGTCAACGCCACGCGCGCTGCGAAATACCAGAACGACATCAGTGGACTGCACGCCGGCCTGGAAACCAATGCTGCCACCGGTCAATTTGATAAAGCTGGGGTGGCTCCAAGTACCGTCGCTGTTGCGTATCGACACCAGGCCTTTGCCCGCCCGTCCGCCCAAAATCAAGCTGGCCTTGACGACATCGGGAATGACTGCAACCGCATGCGCGTCATGCAGCATGCGCGACGGAATTGCCTGGTCGGGTGCCTGCATGATCTCGTCCAATACGCGTGACGCGTCGGTTGCGCGGCGATCCTCGCGTTCGCCGGCATGCGCAGTCACTGCGAAAAACGAAGCAAGCAAAGTGGCAAGCAGCAACAAGCGCATGGAAATCTCCAGTGTCGGTCAGCGCAATGCCGATGGTGGTCGGCGGCGCAGGTCGCTCAGTGTGAAAGCCGGCGAGTGAACGCGGGCTAATCGCTGCGCAATCAGGCCCGCGAGCGCAGCCGCCGGCCGCCGAGCAAACTCGCGACTCCAGCAAGCAACAGCAGTAGCGGTGCCGTCGGTCCCGGCACCATGACCGGCTCCTGCACAACCGGTCCACAGGGCGCGGGTGCCGCAATGGCCAAGGCCTTGATGCCAATGCCAGACGTCGAGCTGAGATTCTTGATTTCAGAAGCGAGGCCCGATTGCAAACTTATCTTGGCCATCCGTGAAGGCACCACGTCGACGGGATCGAGGGTTGCCCACAGCAGGCCCGCCGAATCAAAATCCAAGCCAACGTTGAGCACGCTTCCGCCCGCATTCAATGGACCGATCGTGGTTGCCGCAGCGGTGCCGGTGTCAATGCGAAACAAACGCGGATTCGGATCGACGCTGACGCCGTAAAGCTCCGAACCACGCCCTGCCAAGCCGGAGATACTGGCACCGGTGTTACCTACCAGTCGCAACTCGGCAGTGGCAGGATTGACCTCCCATAGTTCAGCTGTGGTTTCGGCCGACATCCAAAGGCGGCCATCACAGGTAAATGCCAAGCCGTAGTCCAACTGCTCGTTGGGGCCACGCCCTTGCAAGCTGGGCAACTGCCCCACCAACGAGCCGGCGCCGGTGGCCGGGTTGATGCGAATCAGAAAATCCGTGGTCGAAGAGGTGTTAGACCCGACTTGCGCGGTCCCGTCCACGGCGGCATACAAAGTGCCGCTCGGCGACAGCGCCAAGCCCTCTACATCGTTGAATCCAATCCGCCCAATCGAGGTGGATTGCCCATTGGCAAGGTCGATCCGGTAAAGGTCACGGAACCCTGACGCATAGCCAAGCGGTTCGGCTAGCGCAACGCCAGCAAACAGTAAAATAGCAGCGGTTAACCACTGGGCAAGGCTGGGACGCATCGGGTCGTCCTTCGAGTAATAATATGGATCTAGTTATGTGTAGCGTCACTGCGCCTTGATCTGGCGCCCGCGCAGAATAGCACCACTTTCCATTCGAATCATAGTCTTGGCGTCAGGTGTGAGCGGTGCTCCGAGCTTGCCTGCGCCTGCGCTGCGACCATTCAGCCTTCATTAGAAGCAACCGATGCCGTATTTTGGACGTCCTGACTTTTCCCACGGCAGTGCCTCTCGCTGTGGCGTGCTGGTGGTCAACCTGGGCACGCCAATCGCGCCGAACGCGTCGGCATTGCGCAGGTATCTTGCAGAGTTCCTCGCTGATCGTCGGGTAATTGAGCTGCCACGGGCGGCTTGGTTGCCGTTGCTCTACGGCGTCATCCTGCCCTTTCGTGCGCCGCGCTCTGCACACGCCTATCAGAAGGTATGGACGCCGCAGGGCTCGCCACTGCGGGTCAATAGTGAAGAGCTGGCGGCAGCCCTCGGCAACTCTTTGGCGGTAGCGGGCGTCGATGTCGAGGTCCGTCTGGCGATGCGCTACGGTTCTCCTTCGGTGCAAGCTGTTCTGGATGGTTGGCACAAAGAGGGCCTGCGTCGACTGCTGGTGCTGCCCCTGTATCCGCAATATTCGGCCACCACGACAGCCTCGGTGTTCGATGCGGTTTATGCCTGCGTGCAACGCTGGCGCTGGCAACCGGAGCTGCGGCTGATCACCGATTATTTTGCGGAAGCGGGCTGGGCGGAAGCCATCGCCGAGTCGGTCCGGCGGCACTGGGCGCAGCATGGCCGGGGTGAGCGGTTGCTGATGTCATTTCACGGCATTCCGAAGCGCTACCTGTTGGCCGGTGACCCTTATTTCTGTCAGTGCCACGCGTCAGCGCGACTGATCGCCAAGGAGTTGCAGTTGACCGACGCAGAGTGGACGTTGAGCTTCCAGTCGCGCGTTGGCCGCGAAGAGTGGTTGCGTCCGTACACCGATGAGGTGATCAAGACGCTGCCCGCAGCGGGCGTGCGGCGACTGGACGTGGTCTGCCCCGGGTTTGCGGCCGACTGTCTGGAAACGTTGGAGGAAATTGCCATGCAGAACGCCGAGTTGTTCGTGGCGGCGGGTGGCGAAACTTTGCGCTATGTCCCCGCGCTGAATTCCTCAACCCCTCACATCCAGGTACTGGCCGATTTGGTCAAGCGCCACGGCAGTGGCTGGAGCGAATTCGCCGACGCAGAGAGTCGCGCCGCCGTCGCAGCGGCTCATGAGGCTTCGGTGCGCGCGTTCCGCAGTTACCAAGGTCCCCAGGCGACGCCATGAGTGCGCTTGCGCAATCGCCGCAATCGCTGAGTTTTCCCAGTCGGGTTCAGCCATTGGCGGCGCTACGTTGGAATGCCGGCGCCAAACACCGCGTCCTCGCAGTGCACGGCTGGCTGGACAACGCGATGAGCTTTGCCCCGCTCGCCCAGTACTTGCCTGACTGCGATCTGGTTGCAATTGACCTGCCGGGTCACGGTCAGTCGGGCCATCTACCGAATGGCTTCTGGTATCACTTCGTTGATTATCTGGGTGACGTATTGGATGCCTTGGATGCGCTCGGATGGGAGCGCGCCAACCTGCTCGGTCACTCGCTGGGCGGGGCCACGGTGTCGACGTTGGCGGCAGCGACACCGCAGCGTGTTGAGCGTTTGCTTGTCATCGAGGCCTTGGGACCACTGGCGGTAGCACCCGGCAAGTCGGCCGAGTCATTACGTCGCGGCGTGGCTGATCGCCGCAGCGCCGCAGACAAGCGCAAGCGCGTGATTCCGAGTGTGGAAGCCGCGATCAGCGCGCGCCTGCAGGCGACACCAATGCAGCCAAGCAGTGCACGCATGTTGGTCGAACGCAATCTCACCGCAGTCGCTGGCGGCTTCCAATGGACCAGTGATCCGCGCCTGCGCTTGTCGACGCCAGCACGCATCGCTGAGGCACAAGTACAGGAATGGCTGGCGGCGATTGAAGCCGCCACCCTGTTGATAGCTGCGGCGGAGCATCCGCCTTACTTTGATCCCAGCACGCGTGAACGACGGGTCGGCATGTTGCGAGAGGCTCGGGTTTGCATCCTGCCGGGGCAACATCATCTGCACATGGATACACCGGAGCCCGTGGCATCGGCGATTCGCGCGTTTCTCGACTAGTCCTTACGCTGCGCGACGCCGCCAACGCTCTGCCTTAGGCGGCCGGCGGTTGCCGCACCTCGCCGATAAGTCCTGCGAGTCGATGCTTGAGTGCCATCCCCTTTCCGCGCAGGTACACACGCTGCTCTCGCCATTGTGGCGAGCGCTGGGTGACTTCGCGCCAGAATGCGGGGCTGTGATTGCGCTGCAGCAGGTGACACAGCTCGTGCACCAACACGTATTCGAATGCGGCCGGCGGACCCAGCACCAGACTCAAGTCCAATGACAGCCCATTGTCCGCGCTCAGCGAGCCCCACAACGAGCGCAACGGCCGAATCCGCAATTCCCGCGGAGGCTGCGGCAGCCCCGGCAAGTAGGCAGGCAGCCAGCGACCCACATCCGCCCGCGCCTCGGCCAGATAGAACTCGCGCAGCAGTCGCTGGGCGATGCGGTCCGGTGCCGCGGGAGGCAACACCATCACCAACCCGTCAGTCTCAACACGAACATGTGCATAGCGCCCCGCCTGCCATGTCAGTGCAACCGATTCGCCGCGCAAATCAATCGCTGAGGCAAGGTCGCGTTGCAGCGGCTGCATGTGCGCAGGAGCCTCAATCGAAAGGCGATGCAGATGGCCATCCAGCCAATCCCGGTGGGCGTGCAGAAATGCCTGCGCCTCGCCATTGGACGCACCGCGCGGCACCGTCAAACGCACTCCTCGCGCGCCGACCAACAACTTGATTCGGCGCGCGCGCGGATCGCGGACGCGCTCAACCTCGATTTGGCGGCCATCCGCCATCGCCAACGCGATGCGCTCACGATGGATGGAAGGCTTGCGGTTCACGTGAACTAACGCTCAGCGCGGCTCAGCTTGAAGCTGCTCTCAAGCAGGACGAACAAGCGCTTGAGTTCGGCTGCCATCAGCGCATAGCGCGCATCCAACTCAGCGCGCAGCGAGTCACGCTCGGTGTTTTCCAATCCATCCACCGCACCGTCGAGAAACTTCAACTTGCGCACGACCAAGTCTTCACCGATGACAAAGCTCAGGTGATCGTCAAAGTTGAGGGCCAGCTTCGAACACAACTTGCCGACTTCGAGATGCTTGCCGATCTCTTCGGCGGCCAATTCCTGCCGTTGGCACTTGACGATGGCGCCCTGATCGGCGGGATCCTTGAGCTCGCATTCGTCACCCAAGCTCAAACCGTCTGGCAAAGGCTCTCCCGCCAACCAACCGGTCAGGATGGCGCGTGGTGCCACTTCAGCATTGAGCGGTACTGCCGGAAAACTGCCCAACGCGCGGCGCAGCTCGGATACCACGCCTTCCGCCGTCTTGCGGCTGCTGCTGTCAACCGCAATAAACGCCAGCTCACGATCAATGTGTGCATTGACCCGCGATGGTCGGGAAAATGCGCGCGGTAACAATTCATGCAGCACATCATCCTTGAGTCGTTTGCGCGCACGGCCACCGAGCTTGCTGCCATCGCGCTCCTCGATCTCCGCCGCTTTCTGGGCCACGTATTCATTGACGACAGCCGCCGGCAGCAGCTTGTCCTCGCCGCCTAGACTGATCCACAGACTATCGCCGATGGCATGACTCAAGGCCTCTTCGGCGCGACCAAAAGGCGAAACAAACCCTCGCGATGACATCTCGAGGGGGCCCACTGGCTTCAAGCGACAGGCATCGAGGCCGGCATCAAGGACGGACCAATCGAGGCCCGCAGGGAAGCGAAACAACGTCAGATTGCGAAAAAACATGCGCCTGGGGGTGACCTTTAAGAGGGCGAAATGAGGGTGCGCGGCGCGCCAACTGGCGCGAGCAAGTCGCGCTCAATTCTACCTGCTGCGCGGTGCTCGCCTACACGTATTCGCCGCTGCACAGCCGCGCTATGCTCGCGCAGCCCAAGGTCCATGCGAGCACCCATGCAGCCTGTCGACACCTCCGCTATCACCCGCCGACTGGTCGAGCTGCGCGAAGAACACCGCGACCTCGACTTGGCCATCAGTCGATTGGTGGAGGACGTGGTCGCCGATGACCTGCGCCTGCGCCGGATGAAAAAGCGCAAGTTGTTGCTGAAGGACATGATCACTCGCCTGCAAAGCAAGCTGATTCCTGACCTTGATGCCTGAAGCCAGCTGCCTGGGCCGATACTCGACGTGGGGCTGGGCAACCCAATGCGGGCTTACTTGAAGGTGTAGACCAGATTCAAGGTGGTCAGCGTGTCGGTTTTTTTGATCTCAGGGGAGACGTCCGTGTTGTGACGCGCCTGCACACCAGCTTTCAACGCCAAGGTCGAGTTCATCGCTACGGCCACGCCCACGTCGTTTTGTGCAAACGTGTTGTCGCTGCCCGACTCAACCAGAAACGTGTTGTAGAAGTTGCTATTGGCGGTAAGCACACGCTTGTACTCGACGCCTCCGCGGACGATGAAGTCAGCTTGGGTTTCCCCGGTCACCGCGTCCTTGGCGCTGCGATAGCCGGGACCAATCTCGCTGCGCAGCTTGCTGGTTTCAGACTCGATCCATTGATAGCCATGACCGATTGAAAGCGTTGCCTGCGATTCGAAAGGCGCGAAGTCATCGTTCTCATAACGCAGGGTGGCGACCCAGGAAGTGCGCGCGCTTGCCTTGAAGGCACTCGACAAGCCGAAGTCATAGCGATTAGCCGTCAACTGACGCGAACGCTCGACGCTACCGTTGCCATCGAAATCACCCACGACTTCGCCTTTTGCGCGAAGCACGCCAAGCCCGAAGGTGTGCTTCCACTCGTCATCTTCGTTGACGAAGCCCAGCTTGCCGTTGAGGTTTTCCGACTTGGCGTTGCCGCTGGTCACCGCGAGGCCAAGCTCGCCTGCAGCGGTCCAGCCTTCCGCGTGGGCGGCCAGTGGCAATGCCGCAAACAGGGCCAAAGCAATAGCGTGGCGAAGGAAATTCATTGGGACCATGGTCAACTCCGATGGGTGCGCTAAAGGTAGTTGCGGCGTGGGCTAGGCCGGCAGCAGGCGGCGCATAGTAAGCGGGCATCAGGGGCCGGCGGGTGAATCGGCCGTTAACCTTGCCGACTCAGCCGAAGTACAGGAAGGCGCAGAGTTTCGCTACGCGACTGGACGGGGCAGGCCATCGCTGAAGTTGGTGCGGCTGCATTGACCTTGCGTGCAGTATGGTTGGCTCGTTGATCTCGTTTGGGCTGGAAAATCTCGACATGACTGATCGCCTCCGCCACGAACGCATCATGAATTTGCACCGCCTGCTGAAGACAGCGCGCTATCCCTTGCCGCTTGATCGCCTGATGCGCGAGTTGCGCTGCTCGCGAGCCAGCGTTTACCGCGATTTGGCCTACCTGCGTGACGCGCTCGGCGCACCCGTCGAGTTTTGCGACGACCCGAAGGGCTTTCGCTACGACAGCGGAGAAGGCGAGCGCTTCGAGCTGCCGGGACTGTGGCTGTCATCGGAAGAACTGCACGCGCTGCTGGCCGCTCATCAACTGCTCGCAAGAACGGCGCCGGGCGTATTGTCAGGTGCGCTGGCACCTTTGAAGGCAAGGATCGACAGCCTGCTGGCCGAACAAACCGGCGGCAAGCGATTCCCGGTCGAGCGCGTACGCGTGATTGCGCAAGCGACCAGGCAACTCGACGAAGTCTCGTTCCGCACCATCGCCACCGCCGTGCTTGAGCGCAAGCGCCTGCAATTTGACTACCGCGCACGCTCCACCGATGCACCGACACGGCGCAACGTATCGCCGCAACGCATCACTCATTATCGCGACAACTGGTATCTCGATGCCTGGGATCACCAGCGCGAGGGCCTGCGCAGTTTTGCGGTGGACCGAGTCAAGCAGCCAACCATTGCCGAGCTTGCCGCCGAGGATCGTGCGGAAGCCGAGTTGGACGCCCACCTGTCGTCCAGCTACGGCATTTTTTCTGGTCCGGCGAAGGCGTGGGCCACGATTCGCTTTTCCCAGCACGCCGCGCGTTGGGTGGCTGATGAACATTGGCATTCCAAGCAGCAAGGACGCGCCTTGGATGACGGCGGGTACGAACTGCGGGTGCCGTATTCCAATCCCAAAGAGCTGTTGATGGACGTGCTGCGCTATGGGCCGGACGCCGAAGTGATCGAGCCAGCGGCCTTGCGCAGCGAAGCCCGGATCCTGCTGCAATTGGCGTTGTCGGCGTACGCCTGATTTCAGCCATGGGACGCACCT
>JBBQQV010000025.1:0-14779 GCA_038215505.1 Lysobacterales bacterium | reverse complement strand
AGGCTGCTGCATCGCCGCCAGAATGGCGTCACCCATCTGCCGCTCGAGCGCGCTGCGTCCGCCACACAGCACTACCCGCCAGCCGTGCTGACGCACCGCATGGTCGCCGACGACGGCGTAAGCATTTGCTCGCCAGTTGCGCTTGATATGACTCGAACACGGGCTGATCAACAGGGTCGGCTGCTTGCCCGGCAGCGCCTTTTCAGCAAACTTGATCGCGTCATCTGGCAAGGGAATGTCCCAGTGCAGCTCGCTTTGCCTGATGCCCAACGGCTCAAGAAAGCTGGCGAAGGCATCCAATACGTGCTCGCCACTGCGTGCGGCGATGCGCTGGTTGACGAACAGCCCATGCAAATCCTTGGCGCGTGCGGCATCAAAACCGATCCGCTGCTTGGCGCGGATCAAGGCCGATGCCAGATTGGCGCGCAACGCGACCTGCATGTGCAGCAATACATCGAAGCGCCGACCTTTGAGCGTCCGCTGCAGTTCGATGTAGGCATGCCGGCCGCGGCTCTTGTCGAACACGATGAACTCCACGCCGGCCAGATCGCCAACCAAGCGGTGCTCAAGCTTGCCGATGATCCAAGTCAGACGGGTTGTCGGGCAACGTTGTTGCAGGGTGTGGATCAGCGGCACCACATGGGTCACGTCGCCCAACGCCGACAGCCGCAACAAGCAGATTGATCGCAGCCGATCACTCGGAGGCAGATAGGTCGGCATCAGTTGCTAAACTCGGCAGCATCGCAGCAAGCCCCAACAGGCGATTGGCGATTGGCGATTACCTGAACCCGCATGCTGCCCCCACCCGAATCCATTGCGTTTGCTCCCATCCAGGAATTGCGCGTTGTCACCGAAAACGGCGACGGCGTGATTCTGTTCGACGCGGCGCGTATTCCACAAGCAGACCGCGATGTACTCGATGAAAGTCGCTGGCCGGCGTTGGGCAAGCGTGGGCGCGGTTCGGTCAAGCGTGTGCAAGGCGATTTCGGTGCGGGTGTGCTGCGCGCGTATCGTCGGGGCGGTTTGGTCGCGCGGATCAATCGAGAGCGCTATTTATGGACTGGCGAGGCGCAAACGCGGCCGTTCCGCGAGTTTCGATTGCTCGCGATGATGCGCGCACGCGGGCTGCCAGTACCAGCGCCGTTGGCAGCAGGTTTCTGGCGCAGTGGGCCCTTTTATCGGGCTTCCATCCTGACCGCTGAGATCGACGACGCGACCACTCTGGCCGAGTGCCTGACCGAGGTGATGGTCATTCCAGAGATCTGGCGTGATCTCGGTGCCACCCTTGGCCGTTTTCATGCCGTCGGTATCTGCCACGCTGATCTCAACGCGCACAATTTACTTCGTGATCAAACGCGGCAGTGGTGGCTGATTGATTTCGACCGCGGCGTGCTGCGCAAGCCCGATGCGAGTTGGCCGCAGGGCCGGTTGCTGAGACTCAATCGTTCACTGCGCAAGCTGGGCTGCGCACAATTAAGCGGCTGGCCGCAGGCCTGGGAGCAACTGCTGGACGCTCACGAGCAGGCGTTGCAACGTGGTTTGGCCATCGGAAAAAAATCTGCATGACCTGGACGCTGCACTTCCTCGGGGTAGGCGCCGCCAGCGCACCCCAGCTTGGCTCGGCAAGCGCGGTGCTTGAGCACAATCAGCAGCCGATCTTGATGATTGATTGCGGGCCAGAGGCGCTCACAGCGGCGCTGGAACGCTACGCCGAACCGCCGCCCGCACTGTTCATCACGCATGCCCATCTGGATCACATCGGCGGCTTGGAACGCCTGTTTGCGATGACGTATTTCAACCGGCAAACGCGCGGCCACATCGCGCTGTATGTGCCGGCCGAGCTGGTGCCGTTGTTGCAGCAGCGAGTTGCCGACTATCCCAACGTATTGGCCGAAGGCGGGGCGAACTTCTGGGACGCGTTCCGATTGATACTGGTAAGTCGACATTTCTGGCATCAAGGTCTGCGCTTTGACGTGTTTGCTGTCCGCCACCACGCCCCCAACAGCGCGTTTGGGCTCAGCTTGCGCGGGTGTTTCGTGTACACCGGCGATACCCGCCCGATTGCTGAAGTGCTGGCAGTGACCGGCGACGGCAGCGAGCCGATTGCTCACGATTGCAGTCTTCACGGCAATCCATCGCACAGTGGCATCGACGACTTGGAGCGTGAGTATGCGCCGGCCTTACGTGCGCGCTTGCTGCTCTATCACTATGCCTCGCACGCTGATGGCGACGCATTGCAGGCGCGCGGCTATCGGGTCGCACGGCGTGGCGATTCGATCCCATTGGCAACACCCACCCCAGCGACCATGCCGGCATGAGTGAACGATTGCTTAGAGCCAGCGGGTTGGGTTTTCTGCGCAATGATTTGCGCATCTTTGGCCCGCTCGACCTGCACGTAAACCGCGGGGAGGCGCTATTGATTGAAGGCGAAAACGGCGCCGGTAAGACCACCTTGCTGCGTGTGCTCGCGGGGCTGCTGGCGGCAAGCGAGGGCGAAATTCGTATTCGGAATGCCGTCGCCGACCGCCACAGCGTGGCGAGTACCGTTTTACTGTTGGGCCATCTGCTCGGTCTCAAGGGTGAACTGACCGCTCTTGAGAATCTGCACTTTGCCATGGGCATCTTCGGCCACCGCGCGGCAGCCGATCCGGAAAGGTCGCTCGCCGCGGTGGGACTTGCTGGCTTTGAGGATCATCCCGCGCGCTTGTTGTCGGCCGGACAACGCAAGCGCCTCGCCTTGGCGCGACTCGGCTTGTTGCCTGCTCCGCTGTGGTTACTCGATGAACCATTTGCCAACCTCGATTTGCAAGGCATTGCCTTGGTCAATACCTTGCTCGAACAGCATCTCGCTGACGGCGGCGCCGCACTGATCACCAGCCACGGCGCCTACGCGACGGGGGCTTTTCAAACTCGCTGCCTGACACTGGCAAGCAGTCATGACTGCGACCTTCATGACTGATTTTTCAGTGCGCTCAGAGCATTCAACGCAAAGGCGCGGAGGATCGCAGCGGTCGCCGGGAAACGCTCCGGGCAAGTGCGTTCACGCACACGCAATGTGCGTTGTCCTTCCGCCTCCTTTGCGCTTTCTGCGCCTCTGCGTTGCAGACGTTGCTGTTTCCCTATCAAGCCCAGGCCAATGACCGAGCCGAACGCATTAACCGGTTTCGCCGCCGTATTCAGCCGCGATCTGCGGCTGGTTTGGCGGCGGCGTGGCGATGCCTTGCAGCCCGCCCTGTTCGCCGTCCTGGTGGCGAGCCTGTTCCCGTTGGCATTGGGGCCTGAGCCACAAACGCTGGCTCGCATTGCCCCTGGGGTGATCTGGGTGGCCTTGCTTCTGGCGAGCCTGTTGTCGCTCGACGTGCTGTTTCGCAGCGACCTTGACGATGGCAGTCTTGAACAATTCATGCTCGCCCCGCAGCCGTTGGCGGCACTGGTGATGGCCAAGGTCGTAGTGCACTGGTTGACCAGCTCGTTGCCGCTGCTCTTGGCCGCACCGCTGTTGGCCGAACTGCTGTTCATGCCGCATGAGCTTTTGCAGGTGCTTTTGGTGTCACTCGCACTGGGAACACCCCTGCTCAGCTTGATCGGCGCGGTGGTGGTAGCACTAACCGTCGGAATGCGACGCTCTGGTATGCTGCTTGCCCTGCTTGCACTGCCCCTCTACGTGCCTGTTCTTATTCTAGGCGCAGGCTCGGTAATGGCTGCCGCACAAGGTTTCACCAGCAATGGGGCGCTGCTGTTGATGGCCGCTGGATTGGTCATGATGCTGGTGGCGGCGCCGTTGGCAGCGGCCAGTGCGTTGCGCATCGCGCTCACATGAATTTGGACGTAGCTGAGTTCGCGCTTACACGAACATGCATGCCCGTTGATCGTCACCTGACACGCGTCATATGAGATTGGCTCAATGAGATTGGCTCAATGAATCCGCTGCTGTTGTGGTTTTACCAAACCGGGTCGCCGGCGAACTTCGAGCGCTTCGCCAAGCGCTGGTCGTCATGGTTTATATGGCCCGCATGCGCCCTGATGGCGTGGGGAATTTATGCCGCGCTCGTGGAAGTGCCGGCGGACTATCAGCAAGGCAACAGCTACCGCATCTTGTTCATCCACGTACCCAGCGCTTGGATGAGCTTGTTCATTTACGTGGCGATGGCCGTCAATGCATTCATCGCCCTGGTTTGGCGAATCAAACTTTCGGAATTGCTGGCAATGAGCTGCGCGCCGATTGGCGCGGCATTCACCGCGATTACCTTGCTGACCGGTGCTTTTTGGGGCAAGCCGACCTGGGGCACATGGTGGAGCTGGGACGCGCGCATGACCTCGGAGTTGGTCTTGCTGTTTTTATATCTGGGCGTAATGGGGTTGTACGCCGCCATCGAGGACCGCCGCGCGGCCGCGCGGGCTGCCTGTTTCCTTGCATTGATCGGCTTGGTCAATCTGCCGATCGTGCATTACTCGGTAGTCTGGTGGAATACCTTGCATCAAGGCGCGACCATTCGTCTGATTGGCAAATCGAGCATCGACCCGGCGATGGTGCCACCGCTGATTGCAATGACTATCGGCACCAAACTGTGGTTCGTAGGCTCACTGCTGACGCGAACGCGCGCCGCCTTGATCGAGCAGGAAAGCGGCAAGGACTGGGTGCGGCGGTTGCTGTTGCCGATCACCAGCCGAGGTGATACGAGATGAGCGAGTTTTTTGCAATGGACGGGCACGGCGTCTACATCTGGTCGAGTTACGCCGTGTTTCTACTGATTTTGGTCGGCGATGCGCTGGCACCACGCTTGCGGTTGCGCCGCGTGCAGCGCGAACTCGCCCAGCGCCTGCGTCGACAAGCGGGTAAGGGTCAATCATCAACGCAACCATCATGAGGAAGCAGCAATGACGCCGGTTCGTAAGCAACGTTTGGTCATCGTCGGCTTGGTGTTGGCAGCGGCCAGTGCAGCGGGTGTGCTGCTCACCCTCGCCCTGCAGCAGAACATCAGCTATCTGCATAGCCCGAGCGAAGTATTGGAGGGTCGTATCAACGGGCAAACCCAATTCAAATTGGGTGGAGTTGTGCAGGAAGGCAGCGTCGCCCGCACCGCTGGCACCATGGAAGTGCGATTCGAAGTGACGGATCGCAACGCCAACTTTCCGGTGGTCTACACCGGCATCCTGCCGGACCTGTTTCGCGAAGGCCAAAGCGTGATCGCGCGGGGGAGTTTGCAAGGTGACCATTTCGTCGCCGACGAAGTGCTCGCCAAGCACGACGAAACCTACATGCCAGCTGAAGTGGCCGACAAAATGGCCGCAGCAAAAGCTGCCAAAGCTGCAAAAGACGCCAAAGCGACGGGCGGTAGCAGCGCGTACGGAGACTCGAAATGATCCCTGAGCTTGGCCAATTCGCATTGATCGTCGCGCTGCTGCTGGCCATCGTGCAGTCGCTGGTTCCGCTGGTGGGCGCCGGCTTGGGTAACCGCGCATGGATGGCCGTGGCAAGACCCGCCGCCTACGGTCAATTCGCGTTCCTGTTGATCTCGTTCGTGATGTTGGCGTCGGCCTTTGTCGCCCAGGATTTTTCGGTCGCCTACGTGGCCCAGAACTCCAACTCGTTGTTGCCAATGCAGTACCGCATCTCGGCCATCTGGGGCGGCCACGAGGGCTCGCTGTTGCTGTGGGTGCTCATTCTCGGCGCATGGACGATTGCAGTCGCCGCCTTCAGCCGCTCGCTGCCGCTAATCATGGTGGCGCGCGTGCTCGGGGTGATGGGTCTCATCAGCATCGGCTTCCTGTTGTTCACCCTGCTCACGTCCAATCCTTTTCTGCGCCATCTGCCTGGGCTTGCTGAAGGCCGTGATCTGAATCCCTTGCTGCAGGACTTCGGACTCATCATCCATCCGCCAATGCTATATGCCGGCTATGTCGGCTTTGCGGTCGCATTTGCGTTTGCGGTAGCGTCGATGCTCGGCCGCGAGATGGACCCGCGCTGGGTGCGTTGGTCGCGACCCTGGACCAACGTGGCATGGGCGTTTCTGACGCTGGGCATCGGCCTTGGCAGCTGGTGGGCGTATTACGAGCTGGGTTGGGGCGGTTGGTGGTTTTGGGATCCAGTGGAAAACGCCAGCTTCATGCCGTGGCTGGTCGGAACAGCCCTGATCCACTCGCAAGCCGTGACCGAAAAGCGCGGCAGCTTTCGTGGCTGGACCCTGCTGCTGGCCATTGCCGCATTTTCGCTGTCGCTGCTGGGCACCTTCATCGTCCGCTCGGGCGTGCTCACTTCGGTTCATGCGTTCGCCTCGGACCCGGAGCGCGGCTTTTTTATCCTCATCTTTCTGGCGGTTACGGTGGGTGGCTCGCTGGCGCTTTATGCATGGCGCGCACCTACGGCGCATGCCGGCAAGCCAAGCGCGCCGTTGTCGCGGGAGACCTTCATCCTGATCAACAACCTGTTGTTCAGCGCGGCGGCGGCGATGGTGTTGATTGGTACGCTTTACCCACTTTTTGCCGATGCCTTGGATCTCGGCAAAATGTCGGTGGGCCCGCCCTACTTCGGCCTGATGTTCACCGTGCTGATGGCACCGGTGGTGTTGCTGATGCCGTTCGGACCGCTTGCCCGCTGGCAGCAGGAGCAGTGGTCACGCTTTGTGCCGCTGTTGAAGGCCGCGTTGAGTGCCGTGGTGATCGGCTCGGTGTTGGCGTGGTGGTTGCTGGACAGCTTCAATCTCAAGGCTTTTGCGGCCTTGGTAGGCGCGACTTGGGTGGCTGGTGGCACCTTGGCGTTTGTGCTGATGCGCGCGCGCCGCGCCGCGCCGGGCAAGCGCTTTACCGCCGAGGTGGTTGGTATGAGCTTGGCCCATGGTGGACTGGCCGTATTCGTACTTGGCGTGCTGATGACCGAGGGCACCAGCATCGAGAAGGACGTGGCACTGGGCAGCGGCGAAAGCGTGCAGGTGCGCGACTACGCATTCCGATTTGACGGCGTAGAGCGCGTGAATGGCCCCAACTACGTGGCCGACCGCGGCACGGTGACGGTGCTCCGTGGCGGAGAGGAGATCGTGGTCCTGCATCCAGAAAAACGCGGCTACTCCTCCGGTGGAGAGATCATGACCGAGGCCGCCATCGATCCCTCCTTGAGTCGCGATTTATACGTCGCCTTGGGCGAACCGCTGGGACGGGGCGAAGGCGATACGACGGATCGCTGGAGCCTGCGGGTGTACCTCAAGCCATGGATACGCTGTATCTGGCTGGGCGCCTTGATGATGATGATGGGCGGCTTTGTTTCAGCAGCTGATCGCCGGTTCCGAGTCGCGCCAGTTGCGGAAGCCGAGGAAGCGGCAATACCGGTCGTCAACCAGCCGGTCGCTGCCTGATGCTCCAGCGCGTACTGCCTCTGCTGCTATTCATCGCGCTCGCCGGCCTGCTGTATGCCGGCGTGCGCTTGAGTGCCACCCGCGACCCCAACGTATTGCCCTCGCCACTGATTGATCGACCGGCACCAGAGTTTAATTTGCCGACTTTGCACGCGCCCGAACAAAGCATCAGCCGCGCCGACCTGTTGGGTAAACCTTATCTGCTCAACGTCTGGGCCAGTTGGTGCGCGGCTTGCCGCCTTGAGCATCCCGTGATCGAACGTATTTCCGCCGAGGGAAAAATTCAGGTGATTGGCTTCAACTACAAGGACGAGACCGCTGACGCCACCCGCTGGTTGCAGCAGTTTGGCGATCCCTACGCAAAAATCTTGGTCGACCGTGACGGCCGCAGCGGCATCGAATGGGGCGTCTACGGCGCGCCGGAAACCTTCTTGGTTGACGCAACCGGCGTGGTCCGCTTCAAGCACGTGGGGCCGCTGTCGCCGGATGTTTATCGCGAGCAAATTCTGCCCCGTATCGGAGTGACACCATGAGGCTGGCTGGCTTGCTGATGTTGTTCTGGCTGTACGCGGGTCAAGCGCTGGCTATCGACCCCCTGCCATTTGCCGATGCCGCGCAGGAGCAGCGCTTTCGCGACCTGACGGCGGAGCTGCGCTGCGTGATGTGCCAGAACCAATCACTTGCCGATTCCGGCGCGGGCATCGCGGTGGATCTGCGACGTGAGATTTTCGAACTGATGAGCAGTGGCCGCAGCGACGATGAGATCAAGACGTTTTTGACCGAGCGCTATGGCGACTTTGTTCTTTACAACCCGCCAATCAAACCCAGCACCTTGCTGCTTTGGTTTGCGCCGTTCGCGATCTTGTTGGCTGGCGCCATATTTATCGTAGTTCTGCTGCGCCGGCGCGGAGCTCGCTTCGCGCAGACTGGCAATGCGCCCGTGAATGATTCTAGGGAAGACTGGTGACCGCTTTGTTCTGGATTCTGTGTGTGGGAATGGCTGTGTTTGCGTTGGCCTTTGTGTTGCCGCCGTTGTTGCGTGGGAAGTCGACTGAACCCATCGTCGACTCGGCGCAAGCGGCAACTAACAAGACGGATTCACGCGAGCTTGATTCACGTGAACAGCGCACCTCCCGCGTCGACCCACGCAAACGCCGCGCACTGGATAAGGCGCGCGATGCTGGCGTGCTCGATCAGGACGAGTATCAGCGCAAGTTGGCAGAGTTGTCGGGACCCGCGGCAGTGCCCTCCTCAGCCCACAAGCGCGACCCAGTCCTGCCCGTGGTACTGACCGTGCTGTTGCCATTTGCCGCCTTCGCGCTTTACCACCATCTGGGCGAACCGCAAGCGCTTGATCCAGGCAAACGCGCCAGCAATACCAGCGCGCAAGCTCGCCTGGTCGCCCCCGGAACGCCGGCACCGGCTGCGGGCGCAGACGGTGGTGCCGATCCAGCCGCCGCGCCGAACATGGATCAGGCAGTCGCTGGCCTCGCCGAGCGCATGCGCGAAAGCCCGGATGACCTTGATGGCTGGATGTTGCTCGGTCGCGCCTACAAGACCATGGAGCGTTTCGCACCTGCCCGCGAAGCCTTCGCCAACGCGATGCGATTGGCCCCAGACGACCCCGACGTCATGGTCGAGTTTGCCGAGGCCAGTGCACTGTCGAGCGAGTCCAAGCGGCTGGGTGGGGAGTCGCTACTGCTGATTCAACGTGCGCTGGGTATCGAGCCTGAGCATCAACGTGGCCTCTGGCTGCTGGGCATCTCTTCGATGCAAGCCGGCGTACCCAGTGAAGCGGTCGCGGTGTGGGAGCGCCTACTGCCCTTGGTCGACGAATCCGCGCGGGAGTCCCTGCTCAGTCAGATCGACAGCGCACGAGCCAGTGCGGGACTGGCTCCGCGCGAACCCGCGGCAGCGCCTGAGCCCGCGATAGCGGCAAATGCGCCGACCGGGGCGGCACCAGCCACATCGGCACCTCCGCCTGCAACCACTCCGGTCGCCCCTGTCGGCAATGCAGACGCCGCCGGAGCGGCCCGCTTGGTCGTCGATGTTGATATCGATCCCGCGTTGAAATTGCAGATCGGTGCCTCCGACGTCTTGTTCGTTTACGCACGCGCAGCCAATGGCCCGCGCATGCCGCTGGCCATTCAGCGCTTGTCGGCGGGCGATTTGCCAACGCGTGTCGTGCTCGACGATTCCACCAGCATGATGCCGACGATGAAGTTGTCGCTGATGCCAGAAGTCGTGGTCGGTGCGCGCATCTCCAAGAGTGGTCAAGCAACGCCGCAGCCCGGTGATTTCGAAACCGTGTCGGCACCGATGTCGAACCGCAGCAGCGCGCCGCTGTCGCTGGTGATCGACAAAGTGGTGCCATGATCGACGTGAAATGATGCCCGCTGCATGAGCGAGCATGCACCTCCTGGCAGTCGCTGGCACAGCTTGCGCTCGCCGTTCGCAATCAAGCGCGGCGGCGAGCTGCATGGCGCCAAACTCGCCTTTGAGACCTGGGGCAAGCTCAACGGCGAACGCAGCAACGCAATTCTGTTGTTGACCGGGCTGTCGCCAACCGCGCACGCCGCCAGCCACCCCG
This sequence comes from Lysobacterales bacterium, assembly GCA_038215505.1. Taxonomy (GTDB): domain Bacteria; phylum Pseudomonadota; class Gammaproteobacteria; order Xanthomonadales; family Xanthomonadaceae; genus JANNWF01. The sequence goes on along the minus strand of JBBQQV010000025.1, from coordinate 4,840 downwards.
GCGACCCGTCGCCCGGGTGGTGGGAGGCCATGCTCGGGCCGGGCAAGGCCATCGACAGCGACCGCTGGTTCGTTATTTGCGTCAATTCGCTAGGCAGCTGCAAAGGCTCAACCGGACCGGCGTCACCTGATCCCGCGAGCGCTGAAGCCTATCGACTTGGCTTCCCCGATTTGTCAGTCGAAGACGGTGCCAATGCCGCCTTCGATCTGGTGCAAAGTCTGCACATCGAACGCTTGGCCTGCGTGATTGGCTGCTCGATGGGTGGCATGACCGCGCTCGCTTATCTGGCGCTGCACTCGGGCTCCGCGCGCGCCATGATCAACGTCTCTGGCGCAGCGCAAGCATTGCCATTTTCGATTGCCATTCGCTCGCTTCAGCGGGAAGCCATACGACTCGATCCCGCTTGGAATGGCGGCCACTACACTGAAGAAAGTTATCCCGAAGCGGGCATGCGCATTGCCCGCAAACTGGGCGTGGTGACCTATCGATCATCGCTGGAGTGGGACGGCCGCTTTGGCCGCGTGCGGCTGGACGGCGAGCAACGCCCGGACGATCCATTCGGCTTCGAGTTTCAAGTCGAGTCCTATCTGGAAGGTCATGCACGCCGATTCGTGCGCCAGTTCGATCCCAATTGCTACTTGTATTTGAGCCGCTCCATGGACTGGTTCGATCTTGCCGAATACGGCGAGGGTCGTGTCGAGCACGCATTGGCGCGTCTAGGTTTGGAAAGCGCGCTGACCATCGGTGTCAGCACAGACATCCTGTTTCCCTTGCAGCAACAACAGCAAATCGCCGAAGGCCTGAGTGCGGCCGGAGTGGATTCGGAGTTCGCGCCGCTGCATTGCCCGCAGGGACATGATGCGTTTCTGGTCGCTATCGACGAGTTCGGTGCGGCTATCGGAGGGTTTCTGGAAAGAGCGCAACTGGCGAAGCGTTAGAATAGCGTCACCCCACCTTGACGCTGCCGCCATGCAGGCCAATTCTTTTCCCGGTGCCCAGTTGTTGATCGACACTATCGACGGTGCGGTCAAACAGGATTGTGAGCACGCCATCACCGATTGTTTGCGCAACGCGCTGTGCAGGATCATTCGCCAGCACGACGTCACCCTGCCCGCCTGCATTTTCGAGCCGATGGCCGACCGCTACGCGCGCCGCGAGCTGCATCGCAGCGAGGAACACGGCTACAGCGTCATTGCGATGACCTGGGGGCCCGGCCAAGGAACCTTGATCCACGATCATTCGGGCATGTGGTGCGTGGAAGGCGTATTCCAGGGCGCGTTGGAGATTACTCAGTACGAAATGGCCGAATCCGACGGTGAGCGCTGTCGATTCCAAGCCGTTGGCACCATGCAAGCGGGCGCCGGTTCGGCTGGCAGTCTGATTCCACCGCACGAATACCACACCATCAAAAATCCCAGCGATGATGGGGTTTCCGTCACCTTGCACATCTATCGCGGTGCCATGAGTTGCTGTTCGGTATTTCAACCGACCGCCGACGGTTGGTATCAGCGCCAACTGCGCCAGCTGGGCGTTGATGCGGCAACGTGAACCATGGCGCGCGCGACGCGACCGCAACTATTGGCTTTCAATACCCGAATCATCGGCGGAGTTGGCAGGCCTCGCCTGCTGACCGGGGGCATTGGATCGCTGCATGATCGCATCGCGAATGTGCGCGTCCGGTGCGGCATCAGTCAGCGCCAATCGCCCCACTTTTTCTCCCAGCCCCAATTGGCGGTAGGTGTCGGTAAGCGTCGGAAATGCGGTGGCACGGTCGTAACGGGCAAACAGTGGGGCGAACAGGTCGGTGCCCGCCACTGCGTCGAGTTCCGCCATAAAACGCTCCGGTTGCCATTGTTGATTCGAAGGCAAGTGCCGGCGCGCGAATGCGTCCAATACGTCGGCTAGATCGGTTCCTCCCTGTTGGCGCAATGCCAGCTCAGCCTCCAGCCAGAATGCGGCTCCACTCCAATACACCCGCATGGTGCTGCGATAGCTGCCTTGCGCGGCCGATGAGAGTGTCTGTGCGTACTGGTTGGGCTCTGATTCTCCGCGCGCAAAGCCGGCATCCAGCTTGCTCCAGGCTTGGTTCGGCGTCAGCGCCCCGCTGCGTGCTCGCAACACGTTCTGGTAGTAGCTGGCGAGGCCCTCGCTCAACCAGCGCCCACGCACGCGCAGGTACGGATGCAACAGATGCGAGAACTCGTGAGCCAAGGTCCAGTCGCCCAGCAGCGCCTGTTCGCTTGCGTCCAAGCCCACAAACAACTTCAGCGCACTGCCACCGCCACGCGTCACCTGTCCCCAGGGCACCGCGGCGGCCACACCGGGCAAAGGCACGACCAGCACCTGCACACTCGACATCGGCAAGCGACCGCTCGCCGCCAACAGCGCCCGCACGTTCTGCTCCGCCCAACGCTGCACGTTTGCCTGCTGCCGCGCATCAACGGGTGGCAGTATGGCCAAACGCAACTCACCGCCGGGCACCTGCAACCGACGCGTCAGCAAGCGTCCAAACACCGAGGTTGCGTCCCAATCGGCCGGTGTATTGACCAACTGATAGCGAAAATCGTCAGTCGTCAAGGGCGCGAAAGGCAGTGACGCCGTCCAGCCTCGCGGCAAGTTCAACTCGAGCGAACTTCCTGCGGGAATTCGCTGCGGACGCCACAGCCACATCTGCAACGGCAGCATCACGTAGTTACCGTCGCGCCAACTCAATTGGTAGCGATCCGCGCTGGCAGCGGCGTAAGCATCGACCGTGTAGCGCAGGCACTCGCCCGCCGCCAAAGGGCCATATTCGATGCCGCGTCTAGTCAGCTTTGGCTGCGAGTCTCCATCGCCGTTCAGTCCGCGCAAATAGTCGCGGGCTTCACTGCTCCCGCTGACCAACTCGCCGGACGCCAAGGCCTGATCGCTGCACATTGAGACCGCCAACTGCCGTGCATCAGCGCTCAACTGAGCGCTGTAACCAAGCCGCGCCGAGGCCGCGTCGGCCAGCAGCCAAAGCAAAACAAGGCTCAGTAGCTGTCGGATCTTCATGGCCGCAAGGCTATCTGATGGCCCTGCATGGACCGCGCGAAGCAACACAGGTTGCAAGTCCACGTGCAACCACGATCTGCCTGCATCCCCCGCGAATGACTGATCTGCAATTGGATCTGCATTTGATCGTTCGAACTCGCCCGCGCATCCCGTATACTCTGCGCCCCGTCGCCGAAGTGGCGGAATCGGTAGACGCAGCGGACTCAAAATCCGCCGCCCTTAAAAGCGTGGGGGTTCGAGTCCCCCCTTCGGCACCAGGACGGCGTTCGCCAGCGGTATCATCACAGCGAACAGCTACACCATCAAACCCCGCTCAGGCGGGGTTTTTTGTTTTTGCGATTGGATATTTTTGGATGCACCTGAGGCGAAAACTATTGCGACCGCAGCGCTGGACGTTGGGCAACTCGACAGTTTCAACTTCCAAGCCTGAGCCGTGTCGATCAATTTGCTCGGCGCACACACAAGCTGCTATTGACTTGCCGTGAAACCCACGCATTCGATGCTGGCAGTCCCTCCACCCTTCCCTTCCATTCCTGCCCCTTCTGCCCTTGGAGTTGCCCAGGATGCTGGTGTTTCTGAAGATCGTTGCGGCGGTCGTACTGGTGTTGCTGGTGGCAGAGGTGGTGGCTTGATGGGGCTTTAAACGCCGGTTGCGTTGGCGCGTCGGCGACTACACCGCCAGTGCGGCCTTGCTCGATGAGCGTTACCCGGAGACTGCGCGGGTGCATTTGCAGCTCACCGAGATCGAATCGCCGAGCGACGATCTGGTGCAGGCTTGGGACGCCATTTCTGCGCACGCTGACCGCCAATGCGTGGCTGTGGGTCGCGCCGCTAGCACTGGTTGTCGGGCCCATTTTCGTGAGCGGCAACAGGCCTTGCGGCTGGCAGAGGCAGCAAGCCTAGTTGATCGCCGCAGCAGACTCAGAAGTCGCCAATGCCGCCGCAGGAGCCAACGCTCTCACCCCGAACGGCAAGAGTGTCTCGGCCAACACCAGTAAGTCTTGATCGCCAGTGATCAGCCAGGCGGCATCGGCGGCTGTCGCGGCATGAATGAACTTGTTGTCACTGGCATCGCGACAAAACGTTCGCGCAGCGGTTTCGGGTTGTACCTCTACCCAGTGTGCGATGGCGTTCAAGTCGCCGAGTAGACGCTTGCGCTGCTCGATGGAAATGTAGCGGTCGAATTTCGGTCGCCACAGGCGTTCACTGAGTTCATTGAAGGTATCGACGGTAACCGCCGGTCGCGCACGCAGCGCGGTCTGACGGATCAGAGCTGCGGGTACGCCGGCACGCATGAGCGCGCCGCTGATCCATCCATTGGTGTCGACCACCACGCTCAGTGCACGCGGTGACACTCGGGTGTCAGCCTTCGTCGTCTAATAACTTGGCCAGCACATCCGGAGTCAGACCGGCGCGCTCTGCCGACACGGCAGTCTCATTCATGGTTCGCACGAGACGATCGGCATAGAAACTGCGCATCGCGGCATAGTCTTCAGCACTCACCATGATTCCCACCACGCGGTCGTGGCGCATGACTCGCACCGGCTCGCGTTGGACACGGTCAAGAAATTCTCCGAAGCGAGTCTTGGCTTCGCTCGCAGTAAAGGTGTGCATGGGCGGCTCCTCAACGATGCCCGAATTCAGTAGAGGCGGATCGCGCGATTCGTGCGATTCATTCGGTTCGTGCGGTACCTGCGGTACCTGCGGTTTTTCTCTGCTCGAAAAATTGCCGGATTGATGTTGAGCAACCCTGCCGGTTGCTTGGCTTCGCGCGAGCACACGGATGAATGATCTTCGCTGTATGGCC
>JBBQQV010000024.1:0-14852 GCA_038215505.1 Lysobacterales bacterium | reverse complement strand
ACTTCCCCCGCTGCGCTCCTGCTCATGTGTCTGCTGTTCGGCATCGTCGCCGTGCGTAGTCGCTTGCGTGGTTGAGGCAGCTTTTTGATTCGCGACTGAGCTTCTTTGAACCTGACGACAGGCCGGCACTCGCCGGCCTGTTGCGTTTTCGCCGATCAAAAACTCCTGTCGCGATGGTGGATCGGGCTGCCTATACTTGGTGACTACGCGCTTTTCGCGCATTCGCCAATTCGTGGAACGATCAGGGAGTCAGCATGACGATCAGGCTTTTTCGATTCAGACCCGGCGCGCAAGCGATGCTGGCAACCGCGTTGGCGTTGATGCTGGGAAATGCCACTGCCGCCGAGCGCGGCTTCACGGTGGATGATCTGGTGAGGTTGGATCGGGTGTCGGACCCACGCCTGTCGCCCGATGCCAAGCAGGTTGCCTACACCCTGCGCGAGACCGACTTTGCTGCCAACAAGGCAAGCACCTCGATCTGGCTGCAAGCAGTGGCGGGCGGCGTCTCCCGTCGGTTGACGACCACAGGAAGCAGTGCGAGCGCGCCGCGTTGGTCAGCGGATGGCCAGAGCCTTTACTTCCTATCGAGCCGCTCGGGATCGATGCAGTTGTGGCGCTTGGACATGGCCGCTGGTGAAGCGCAGGCGGTCACCGAGTTTCCGCTCGATGTCGGCAGCTTTGCACTGGCGCCCAATGGCGGCGCAGTCGCGCTGAGCTTTGAAGTGTTTGTTGATTGCGTTGATCTGGCTTGCAGCAAGAAGCGCCTCGACGAGCGCGCCGAAATTAAACACAGCGGCGTTGTTCACGATAAATTGTTTGTGCGCCACTGGGACACGTGGAAAGACGGCCGTCGCAGCCAGCTGTTCGTCGCCAAATTGGGTGCCGATGGCAAGGCCAGCGATGTGATGAGCCGGGTGAGTCGCGGTATCGACGGCGATGTGCCCACCAAGCCATTTGGCGGCGACGAGGATTACACCTTTTCCCCGGACAGCCGCTCGATGGTGTTTACCGCGCGTATCGCCGGCAAGACCGAGGCGTGGTCAACCAATCTGGACCTGTTCAGCGCCAGCATCGAAGGCGACGAAGCGCCCCTTAATCTGACAGCGGTCAACTCGGCGCACGACAGCCATCCAGTCTTCTCAAACGACGGCAAGACGCTGTATTTCACCAGCATGAAACGGCCCATGTTCGAGGCCGATCAACTCGTCATCAAGGCTTTGGATTTGGCTAGCGGCAGCGAGCGCGACGTGCCTTCGAAGTGGGACGCATCAGCCGATGGCGTCACCTTGAGCGATGATGGTAAGCGCATCTACACCACCGCCAGTGAACTTGGTCGTCACCCGTTGTTTGCGGTCGATGTGAAGACCGGCAAGGTCGCCGGAATTGCGGGCGATGGTGCGGTAGAGGCGTTCGATGTCCGCGACAATACCTTGGTGTTCACCCGCAGCACGCTTACCAGTCCGGCGCAGTTGTTTGTGGCCAATGCTGACGGCTCCAGCGTCCGTCAGCTCAGCCAGTTCAACGCCGACAAACTCTCGGAAATCAAGTTCGGCGCCTTCAGCCAGTTCTCGTTTGCTGGATGGAACGATGAGACGGTCAGCGGCTATGTGGTCAAGCCGTGGAACTTTGAAGAAGGCAAGAAATACCCGGTGGCCATGCTGATTCACGGCGGCCCGCAGGGCTCGATGGGCGATAGCTTTCATTACCGTTGGAACCCGCAAACCTATGCAGGTCAGGGCATGGCGGTAGTGTTCATCGATTTTCATGGATCGACTGGCTACGGCCAAGCGTTTACCGATTCGATTTCCGGCGATTGGGGCGGCAAACCGTTCGAGGATTTGCAGAAGGGATGGGCGCACGCGCTGAAAAAGTTCGACTTTTTGGACGCAGAGCGAGCCTGCGCCTTGGGCGGCAGCTACGGCGGCTACATGGTCAACTGGATCGCCGGAAACTGGCCCAAGGCCTGGAAATGCCTGGTCTCGCATGCCGGTATTTTTGACAATCGCTCAATGGGCTATGTCACTGAAGAGCTTTGGTTTAATGAATGGGAAATGGGCGGGCCGCAGTTTCAAGTTCCCGGCAATTACGAAGAGCACAACCCGGTCAACCACGTCGGCAAGTGGCAGACGCCGATGCTGGTGATCCATGGGCAACTCGATTACCGGGTACCGGTGGAGCAGGGCATCGCCGCGTTCAGTGCGTTGCAACGCCTCGGAGTCGAAAGCAAGTTCCTGTATTTCGCTGACGAGAATCACTGGATCTTGAAGCCGCACAACTCGGTGCAGTGGCATACCGAGGTGAATGCATGGCTTAAGAGGTGGATGGGGGAGTAGTGGTGGGGTTGGTGGGAGACTGGTGGTGGTTGGTTGCTGACACTTCCTGTGATCGAGCGTTTCATCGTTTCGCCCAATCGTCATTCCGGCGAACGCCAGAACCCAGCTTTTCAGGCTTCACTCGCGATGTTGATGTTTCGTGGCAAGGTTTCGTCCGCCTAGGCGGTGGACGAAACCGTGCGACAAGCTTTCGAAAGACGAGAGAAGGGTGAAAAGCTGTCAGCCAAAACTGGAAAAAAGCTAACCCCTACAACCACTTCGCCCGCTTCAGCGTGATGAACAAGCCAATACAAACGCTCGCCGTCAATCCCATCACAATCCAATAGCTGGCCGGATGGGCCAGTTCCGGCATGTGTACGAAGTTCATGCCGTACCAGCTGGTGATCAAGGTCGGTGCCGCGATCAAGCCTGCCCAACCCGCCAGTCGCTTGACGACTTCGCCTTGCGAAACGGTCACCAGTGAAAGATGCACGCCCATTGCGGCGGTCAACATCTCGCGCACCGTGTCGGTGGCTTCATTTACGCGTACCGCATGGTCAAGCACATCGCGGAAGTACAGTCGTACATCGTCATGAACGAGTCCGGCGTGGAAGCGCACCAGTTGGTTGAGGATGTCCTGCATTGGCGAGACTGCCAACCTCAGGGTGACCAGTTCGCGCTTCAGTTCATAAAGCCGTTTGACGGTTTGCCCGTCTTTGTAGGTGGCGTTGAAGATGTCTTTTTCCAGCGCCGCCAGTTCGTCTTCGAACTCGCTCACGATGGGGGAGAAGTTGTCGACGATGAAGTCGAGCACTGCGTACAGCGCGTAGCTGGGTCCCAGCTTCAGCAAATGCGGCTCGCGTTCACAGCGCAGGCGCGCAGGCGCATAGGAGAGCGATGCGCCGTGGCGAATGGTCAGCAATGAGCGCTGATTCAGAAAAATGTGGGTCTCACCAAACTCGATGTGACCCTTGATCATCTGTGCGGTGTGCAAGGCAATAAACAGCCCGTCGCCGTAAACTTCGATTTTCGGACGCTGGTGCGCATTGGCAGCGTCTTCGATGGCCAAATCGTGCAGGCCGAATTCGCCCTGCATCACCGCAAGCATGGCCGCGTCGGGCTCGTGTAAACCGATCCAGACAAACCCATCGGCGGCCTCGATGTGGTCACTTATCGCCTCCACTGTCAACGTGGGTAGGCGTGTGCCATTCGCGGAATAGGCGGCGCAGTTGACCAAGGTGGGCGTTGCTGGGCCTCCTGGTTTGGCTGCGTGAATGACGGTGGTTGGTTTCATGAGGCAAGTGTATCGCTCTCGCTTGGGAGTCCCACAAGCCCTTCGCGGTGGCGAGCGTTTCATGGGAGAGCGCGTGCTCGCACGGCTGCTGTTGATCAACTGATCAGGCCAGCAGATGACGGCGTGGGAGCGGCGCACTTGCGCAAGCCTCTGCGCAAGCTCCGACGACGATTTCTAAATGATCAAGGAAACGTGCGACCGCCGATGGTCGCGGTGATGATCTCGCTCACGTCAGTGCCGCTGGTTGTTGTGGGTGGAATCGGGAACGGAGCCCCGGTGGTCGTAACCGTGGTTGTCGACGAGGAGTTGGCACGGAAGCCACCAATACTCGGGTGCGACCAGCGCACCACGGTCGCCGTGCCTTCGGTGCGGACGTTGAAGCCAGCTGTCGGTGCGTTGGATACGAAGTTGACCGTCGCGTTGAACTTGCAGGCACCATTGAAGGTGCCCGCCGGCGAGGCTTGGGTCTCGTTGGCAATGCGCTGATAGCTCTCGTCAAAGGTCGACGTCAGACTCACCGGCTGTCCCATCGAGGTGTAGTTCGAGATCGCCTGATACTGCAAACGTCCGCTGGCACCAACGGCGATCAAACGCGGAATGCGAACAGGTGGATCGAAGCGCGTGGTGCCGGTCACGTTGGCCTCGGGAATGAAGCCTTCCGAGCCGTAATAGATATGCTCGGTGGCCGTCTGCTCGACGAACTCGATGACGTCGCCGCTGCTCGGCTGATTCACTGGCGTGTACTTGATGCGAAACACTGGGCGGCCTTGGAAGGGGTCCACACCGGTGCCAATGACTTCCGCGTCGGTGAGCCCGATAGTGCCAGTGCCAGGCGTGCTGCGGGTGCGATAGCGGTCACCGACGGCGAGCGGCGGATAACATTCATTCGCGCCAGGCGTTGGGTTGCCGCCGCCACTGTCGATGGTTCCGAAGGCGATGTTCTCGCAAACCGAGGCAGTGCTCCCAAACTGGAAGCGGCTGATGTTCTTGGTTTGCGTGACCGTGCCAACGGTGTAGGTAAACGTTGCCGTCTGGCCATCCGTGAAGCGGATGGTGACCGTCCCAATCTGGGTCGCACCGGAGGACGGCGGCGTGCCATTGATCATGTTGAACGGCGTGCCATTGTTCTGCCGCAGCAAGGGGCCGGTGAAGGATCCGTCGGCCTGCCTGGTGGTCGCGCCCACGTAAAAGATCGCTTTGCGATCCGTGTCGTAGGTGTACCAGGTCGCGAACAGGCTGTTGTCGACGTGGCTCATCTGAATGCCCCAGCCTTCGCTGGCTGGGCCGGACCACCACAGGTCACTGAAGTTGGTCGCGGTCGCGCGTGAGGGCGTGGCACTAGCGCGGCACACCACATCGCGGTTGGCGAAGGGGAAGCGTGTGAGCGACTTGGTTTGGGTGACGCCGTCCACCGTGTACTGAAAGCTCAGCGCGGTGTTGCCAGTAAAGCGCAGCGAAGCCGTGCCGATGACTTGGCAGGGGTCCGCTGCGGTGCCCATAATTTGGGCAAAAGGGACGCCGGTGAAGCGGCACACGTTGCCGCTGTAACTGCCATCGGCCTGCAGGAATGCTCCGGGCACCAGATACCACGTCGGCTTGCCGTCGGGGCCATACGTAAACCAGCCCGGCGCAATCACATTGCCTTGATCGATAGTAAACAGGCCCCAGCCACTCTCGTTCGCATTCCACCAGGTGCCGCTCTTCAAGACCGGGCTTGTCTGCGCTGAACCAACGATGGGCGCGGCCAGCAACAGTGCGGCAACAAGCGCGCGAGCAAGACGGGAAGGGGTTGGATTCATGACAATGCTCGCAGTCGGGGGACGCAATCAGGTTAACTGCGACGCCCAACTGGGTGTACCCCCCGAACAGGTGGTGCGGGCTGCCGTGTCCCGGTCACAGCCGACAAACAACGCCTCCGCGATTGGTCGCGAGTCAGAACATTTAATCGACGGATTTCAATGCACACTTGTGGCCCTTCGAGTCGATTTTCGCCATGACACCCGCTCTTACGATTCTGTGGATTGTCAGCATTGTTGTTGCGGCTATCAGCGGATTCCTATTGCGCCCTGCGCCAAAGGCCCCTGTTCCGATGGCAGCGCCCACTGTTGCGGACGACCGTGTCGAATTGATGGCGCGGGCGGTGGCGGAAGAGCGCGAGCGCATCTACGCTGATTTGCACGATGATCTCGGTGCGCGCCTGTTGGAAATGATCTATGGCGCGCCGGATAAAGCCACTGCTGATCGCGCTCGCGCCATCCTGCAAGACCTGCGCGACGTCGTCAGTCGCTCGCGCAGCGAGCCGGGTACGCTTTTGGATGTATTGGCCAGCATTCGTAGTGAAGCGACCCAGCGACTAAGCGCCGTCGGGGCCGAGTTGAACTGGCAAGCGGCGGACGATCTGCCCGATCCAGCGCTTGATCAGGCTACCGCCTTGCACCTGCATCGAATTGTTCGCGAGGCGATAAGCAACGCGATCCGGCACGCGCGAGCGCGTCGCCTACGCGTGCGGGTAGCACTGGGCGCAGGCCGCGAGCTGATGTTGGAGTTGACCGATGAAGGCGGCATCGAAGCGCCGGTACCTGAGCCGGCGAACGCGGGCACCGGGGTCATCAACATGCGCGCGCGCGCGCAGGCGCTGCATGGCGACATTCATTGGACGGCCGGCACCTTGGGGGGCACCAAGGTGCTGCTAAAGGCGCCGCTGCCGCCGGAGTGCGTCGCGTGAGCGTGCCGACGCGCGCATTGGTACTGGATGATCTGGCTGCCTCGCGGCGCTGGCTGCGTGCGGCCCTGGAACAGGCCTACCCCGGCATTGTGGTAGTGGAGGCGGCCAGCTTGGCCGATGCAGAAACCCTGCTGCTGCCGCTTCCCGAGCTTGCCCTGATTGATCTCGGCCTGCCCGATGGCAGTGGCGTGCGGATGATCGAGCGGCTGTGTGCGGCGGCACGCTGTGCGTGGTCGCCACCATTTTTGATGATGACGCACACCTGTTTCCGGCCTTGCGCGCCGGCGCCCAAGGCTATGTCTTGAAGGACATGTCACAACAGGATCTGGCGGCGATGTTGCTGGGAATTGCCGAGGGCCAGCCGCCGTTGTCACCCAGCATTGCGCGTCGATTGCTGCGTCACTTCGGGCCCGGTCAGGCAACCGTCACCCATGACACGGACGCCGACAAACTGACCTTGCGGGAGAAGAGTGTGCTGCAGCTCATTGGCAAAGGCCTCACCGTTGTCGAGGCCGCCGGCGCACTGGACTTGTCGCGCCACACTTGCGCGGGATACGTCAAAGACATTTATCGCAAGCTGCGAGTGAGCAGTCGTGCCGAAGCTGCCTTGGCAGCGACGCGGATGGGGTTGGTTGGGCGGGAGGCGAGGTAGGTTAGCCGCGGAGCTTGCAGCGGCCATCAGGATGTTGTTGAGCAAGCAGCCCGCAGCGTTCGTGGCGATCAATTCCCGCTGCGCGAATCACCCCGCAGTCGGGTCGCCATTCAACTTGGATCCGCAGATTTTCCACGCCAACAGCAGATGCGCCGGCAACAGCAGAGCGATCCATTCCATTTGCTGTTGACCGCGAGGCATCAGCCAACTCTTCAGCAACGCCAGCGCTGCCAGAATCGCAATCGCCAGCGCCAGATGACGTAACCAGGTGGCAGGCGAGCGGCCGCGCATGAGTGCAGGCAAGGCGATCACCATCGCCAAGCACAGCGGAGACGCCAGCAGCAAATTGTGATTGGCCCACGCAGCGCTATGCGCGGTCGCCAGCCAAAGCGCCGACAGGCCCACGCCGCTGAGTCCGCAGGTCAACCAAAACAGTCCTGCCGATATCACCCCAACGCGCTGCCACACATCGCGCTTGCCGCGAAACGCGAGTGCCAACACAGCGAGCAAGGCCGTACCCGTCAGCGCAAAAGCAGGCAACCAACCAGGCGCAGCCTCAGGTGCGGGATCACGCCGCGCTGGCAACAGCTCGGCGCTGGATTGCACCAGCGGTTGGCCGTCGATTTGCAGCGTCTGCAGTGCACTCGCCAACCGGGCAGGAACAAACGCTTCTTCCCATAGGCTCATCGGCTGATCGGTCGCTGGTCCCAAACCGAAGTGGATGCCAATCGCCATCCATGGCAGCGGAGACGCCAGTCGTAAAGACTCGTGGCGAAAAGTCAGGCCATGCGAGCGACCGCTGAGCCGCCGCTTGAGTTCGCCGCCGAGCACTGCGTCCAGGGCATCGCGCACCTTGGTCGAACAATTCGAGCGGTAATAGTCGTAGCGATACTCGGCGTTCTCGGGCCGTGCATTCTCGGCAAGCGCTGCGGCCAGTTGCTCGGCTTGTGGATCGGCGAGCGCCAGCCACTGCACGTTCACAGCACGCCCGTCCGCTGCGTAGCCCGCGATGTCGTTCTGATAGGGCAGGGCGGCCAAGCGATAGCGCATGTCGCCGCGCAGGAAGCGGGCCAAAAATCCCGGTTGATCGAAATCGAAATAGCCAAAGTTGTAGGACGTGGCACGCTCGCCTTCGACCACCAATACGGCGTTGTGGCCATAACGCGACCAGTATTCCTCGCCCGGGTCCATTGTCAGCAAGCCGATTCGTGGCGCTGCCAGCGCAGCGCTGGCAGCGCCAAGCATGGCACCCAGCAACATGCCACGCCAAACCCACTGCGTAATCAAGCCGAACTCACTCGTCGGTGACAATGCGCAACTGCAGGGCATTCACCCGGCGTCCGTCGGATTCCGAGACGCGCAGGTGAAAACAGCCTAGCGTGGCTTCATCACCGACTTCCGGCAGCCGCCCAATGTGCGCGCTGACCAGGCCGCCAATGGTGTCGAACTCATCGTCCGGCAGTTCGGCGTCAAAGCGCTCATTGAAGTCTTCGATCGGGGTCAAGGCATTGACCAAGAATTCCCCGTTTTGCAGCGGCGAAATGTTGGCGTAAGCATCGGGGGCGTCATCGTGCTCGTCGTCGATGTCGCCGACGATCTGCTCCAACACATCCTCGATCGTGACCAGACCGGCGACGCCGCCATATTCGTCGACCACGATCGCCATGTGGTTGCGCGAGGAGCGAAACTCCTTCAGCAGCACGTTCAGGCGTTTGGATTCGGGGATTAGCACTGCCGGCCGCAGGAGCGCGCGGACGTCGATCTGTCCGCCGCCGACAAAACCACGCAGTAAATCCTTGGCCAACAAAATGCCAAGAATGTCGTCTTTTTCGTCGCCATGAACGGGAAAGCGTGAGTGCCCACTTTCGAGCACTTGAGCGAGGATGTCGGGAGCACTGGCATCCGCCGCAAGCGTCACCACCTGAGCGCGCGGCACCATCACATCGGCCACTCGCAAATCGGAGACATTGAGCGCGCCTTCGATCATCGCCAAGGTGTCGGCGGTGAGCAGGCCGTTGTCGTGTGCGGTGTGCAATTCATCCAGCAGCTCTTCGCGGTTGCGCGGCTCGCCGGTGATCGCTTGGGTGATGCGGCCAAACCAGGATCGGCTGGCTTGAGCGTTAGCGTAGGAACTACTGTCTGGTTCGTCAGGCATGGAAGCGAAATCGACGCCGATGTGGCGGATTGCGCAGTCTAGCGGAAAGACTATGACTGCCAGCGGTCAGGGTTGATGTTCAGGCATACGGGTCAGCGAACCCCAGCATCGCCAGCAGCTTTCGCTCCAAGGCTTCCATTCTCTGAGCATCAGCCTCGATGACATGGTCATGGCCCAGCAGATGCAACACGCCATGGATGGTCATGTGCGCGAAGTGGGCACGTTTCGGCTTGCCTTGTTCCGTCGCTTCGCGCATCACCACCGGCGCGCAAATGGCAATGTCGCCGATGAATCGTGTTCCATTGATCGGGTCGATCAGCTTGTCTGGAAAGCTGAGCACGTTGGTGGCGTAATCGCGGCCCCGAAATTGCTGGTTCAGCTGGCGCCCCTCGACTTCGTTGACGACACGTAAGGCGATGGCAACGGCTTGGCGACGCTTTCCCAACGGCAGTGCCAGCCACTCGCGAAAGGTGTTGGAAGCAGGGATGCCGGTCCGTGGCACGCCGAAGCGGACATCCAAGGTGTGACTCACCGCGGTGACGCCCATTTTGCAACTGTGCACAGCTGGGCCGATCCAGCTGCTAGGCCGACGGCCATTTGCCTGGCCGGGATGCTGAGACACCTGCTCACCCTCATTCCTCGTCGACGATGCCGTCGCGCGTGTTGTAGGCGCGCACAATTTTGGCGACCAGCGGGTGGCGAACCACATCGCGCGCCGTGAAGAACGTGAAGCTGATGCCATCGACTCCGCGCAGCACATCGATGGCGTCCCGCAGTCCCGATTTTTGCGACTTTGGCAAATCGATCTGGGTCAAGTCACCGGTAATCACCGCCGTGGTGCCAAAGCCAATCCGGGTCAAGAACATCTTCATCTGCTCGATGCTGGTGTTCTGCGCTTCGTCGAGTATCACAAATGCGTCATTGAGCGTACGCCCACGCATATAGGCCAGTGGGGCGATTTCGATGACGTTGCGCTCGATCAGGCGGGCCACTTTTTCCACGCCCAGCATTTCATACAAAGCGTCGTACAGTGGACGCAGGTAGGGATCGACTTTCTGGCTCAAATCGCCGGGCAGAAAGCCCAACTTTTCGCCTGCTTCGACCGCCGGCCGCACCAGAATCAGTCGCTGCACCCGCGAATCGTTCAACGCTTCAACGGCGCTTGCGACCGCCAGATAGGTCTTGCCCGTGCCGGCCGGGCCAATGCCAAAGTTGATCGCGTGGCGCACTACCGCATGCAAGTAGCGCTGCTGATTGACGCCACGTCCGCGTAGCATGCCGCGTTTGACCTTGATTGCGACTTCCGCGCCATCGCCGCTGCGTTCGTCAACTGCGCCCAGACGCAGCTCCAACGCGTCGCGGGTCAATAGTGCGCTCTCGGTATCGCGATACAAGGCGCGCAACAGCCGCTCGGCATCGCGTCCATTTTCCGCAGTCCCGCTGACCCGGAATACGTTGCCGCGATTGCCAATCTCAACGTTGAGCCGACTTTCAATCAGACGCAGATGTTGGTCGAGCGGGCCACACAAATTGGCTAGGCGCTCGATGTCTTCGGGTTCAAGCACAAAATCGTGTGCGGTAGTTGTATTCATTGCGCAAGTTTATCAGCGCGCAATTGGCGGCAGCGTGAGCCGAGACCGCGAGGTGCCGCAGGAATTGCGCTGATTTGTTGGCGGCTGCTACTGACTTGAGGCGGCGAGAAGTTCTAGGCGAAGGCCAGAAAAGCGCAGAAAATCGCGGTCAAAGCTCACTACGCTGGCACCGTGCTCCATTGCCAATGCGGCGAGATGGGCGTCGTTGACAACATTGCCAGCGAGGTCTGCATCGCCAAGCAATTTGTGTAGATGATCCAAGTGGGTATCGCCAGGGTGCACCCATTGGGCGGCAGGTGATGTCGCCAGCACACGCAGCCAGTCGATTGCCTGATCCACCGACAGTGGGCTTGCGTGAATCCTGCGATGCGTTGTGATTCGCAAGAATGCCATCGCAACCAGAGTGCACAAGCCGAGCCGCTCACTTTGCGTGCGAGCGGCATGCAACCAGGCGGCAGCAATGGCGTGATGCGGATGATCGCGACCGGCGGCGGCGATCAGCACATTCGCATCGACGAGCTTCATGGCGAGGCGGGCTATCGACCCAAGGTGAGCTTGGCCAGCAAGGCCTCGTCTTCAAGCTCCGCCGCCAGCGCCAGCGCGCGGGTCAAGTCGACGCCGGCGCGCGTGTGCAGAGCGTAGGTTGCCAGCGGCTCAGCGATCGTGTGGGCTGCGGCGGATGTAAGTCCACGGCGCAACGCTTCGTTGACGATGTGCTTGAAGCTGTCCCCACGGTTACGCGCCTGACGTTGGATCAGGGCGACTACATCGTCGTCGAGGGTGAGAGTCGTGCGCATCAGTCAGCATCATGAAGATCGATTGAAAGCATCATGATGCGTGGATGTACTCATTGCAAGGCCAGCCAGCGCAATGCGCCAAATCTCCGCCGCGCTCAAAGCATCAACAACAACTCAGGGCTCAAACCCATGTGCAAACACTTCGCCGATGCCGACGCGGCCGAACTCACTGCTAGTGCCGTCAGCGTCAGTCGCGGTCATCACCACCAGATCATCGGCAAAGACGGCCAGCGGCAGAATCACGCTGCGGGAGGTTTGGACTTGGGCAAGGGTGATGGTTTGGGAGGCGAGCCACTCCGCTGCTTGGCCGCCCTCGCCGCGAAAGAACTCGACGGTCACTGGACAGGCGGCGATGGCGGGCGCTGAGTCGACTGCATAGAGCAGTTCGAGGGCTGTCGCGGTCACCGTGCCAATGCCGAGTGCGGCCGGAAAGCTCTGCAAGCGATTGCCGCCGATATCGGCGTCGCCTGCGTCATTGGGTGTGGATCCGACGGAGCCACCGCCCTGCACATTGTCGATGGCGGGACCGCGATTGCCGCGAAACACGTTGCGGCTGATGCGAACTCGGGCGCAGCTGTCGACCGTGATTCCCGCAGCGGCACCGTTGGCAATCAGATTGGCCTCACCGACCTCCGCACCGCCGCGAAATACGCCCGACAGCAGATTGCGTGCGGCAGGTGTGTAACCACCAATGACATAAGCCCCCGGACCTTGCAGGCGCACGCCGATGGTTCGCAGGCTGTTGCCAGTCAATGCGGCCACCTCTCCAGTGATGTCGGCGCCGAGAAAACATCCCTCCACGCGATGTGCGCCACCGCCAAACAGGAACATCTGACTATTGAAACGATTGATTGCCAAACCTCGAATGACGCTTTGCGCATTGAAGTCGGTGAGTCCCGATTCGAGGCCATTAAGACCCTGCTGAGCGGTACCACGCAGCTCGATCTTCAGCACCGCATTGCTGCCACCCTGATCCGGCGCCAGCGTGTTGGTAATGGCGCCCGGTTGGCTGTAGCCGTTGATTTCGAGTACACCTGCAAGCGGTGGCAAAGCAGTGATGGGCTCAATGCGCCAATGCGCAGTGGCCGCCGTAAAGCCGGCATCGCCGTCAGGAATTGCGAATTCGATCAGGTATGCGCCAGCAGCCGCATTGGCGGCATTGATTGCGCCGCACAGCGAACAGTCAGCGGCAGCTTCGGTGCAGTCGCCCAGATTGGCGTCGCTGCTGCTGTCGACGACAAGCGTGGCGGCCTGTGCCGATGCGGCCGACGCCAGCGCAGCGGGGAGCAGTGCGGAAACAAAGATGCGCATTGAGAGTTCCAGAAGTAGCGGCGCAATGCCGTGGTTACTGCTCGACCTACGTGCTTCTGGTGGCGGACTGACATCAACGTCGCTGTCGTGGGCCAAGGCCAGCGGCCAAGCGCGCTCAATATTCCCAGCATTCCGCCCATCGTCATTCCGGCGAAGGCCGGAATCCAGCGGCCGGGTGCCTGTCCGAGGGGTGTCAGAAGCACTGAATCCCGACTTTCACAGCGATGACGGAGGCTCCGCTCAAGGCTCAAAGCCATCGCCAAACACCACCGGCGGCGCGCCATTGACCACGCGATAAAGCATCGCATCGAGGTTGAGCGGCTTATCAGAAACCCGTGTTAACCCCACGCAGAGAATGCCGTCGGCTTCCAGTAGTGCAAAGTCGCGTTCGTTGTTGCCAGAGATCTCACCGCCAGCCAATCGCACGTTGCGCATTGGCTTGCTCAGCCTGCATGACCACCAGCAAGCGACCGTCGGCCAATCGATTGCCGAAAAGGCAGCGCTCGTTGGTGGGGACGTCGCCGATGGGCGGGGTGTCGATGAGGCGGAAGCCGTTGCTGCCAAAGCTGAGGTCGGGATCGCCGTCGGCAGCGGCCTTTGGGGCGGTCGATGCGAGGCTGAGAGTGCATAGCAAAAGTGCACTTGAAAAGCAGTGGTGCATTGGGAGTGAGTCCAGAGCGGGCGTTAACTGGACGTACGTCAATAACGGCAAGGGCTGACAGAGGACTGCGGGAAGTCGTGCATGGAACTCGGGACTCGCAGTGAAGCGGCGTGCTTGCAGTTGCCTCATGTGGGAGCGGCGGAAGCCGCGAAATCGATGCCGCAAAGCAAGTTCCTTCGCGGCTTCCGCCGCTCCCACAAAAAGTGAGTGCAGCACCCAGCCTCAAGCCCTAAACCCCAGCCCCAGCCCCAGCCCCAGCCTCAGCCCGAGCCCGAGCCCGAGCCCGAGCCCGAGCCCCAGTCCCAGTCCCAGCCCCGCTCCAGCTCCAGCTCCCCAATCCCGCTCCTTCCCACGCTCTACTCAAACCCATCCCGAAACACCTCACTCAAATCCAACTCGTCTGCGCCAATATCAAACGGGGTACTGCGCAGATCGCGGTCGATGTCGTCGCTGACTTGGGCGAGGCTGGTGCCGCGGTCGATGACGGCGCTGATCGCCAGCAATCGGCCATCGGCGGTCAAGGTGACCGGCCTCTCGATGCTGGCCGCGTCGGCACCGGTTTGCAGGCGCCACGCGGCGAGATTGCCGCCGACCTCAATGGCACTGCCCGGGCGTCCATCAAAAAAGCTGCAGGCATCGCCATCGTCGAACCCCTAGAAGTTGGTTCCGGGCGGGCCACTCAAGCCGGAAAGTCCACCCAACTCGTTTGCCCAGCGAATGCCGATGTAGGCTGCGGCGGTCGTCTTGACCAGGTTCTTCACGATGCGCGGATTGACGCTGCCCGGCCGGCCGGCGATGGGGTCGAAATCCTGCAGAGTGACGCCAACGTAGATCGCCGCCTGGCCGATGTTGGCGGTGCGCAGCAAGGTGTTGTTGGCGATGATGGCGTCGCGCGAGGCATACAGGCTGATGCCGGCGCGGCCGCTGTCGCGGATCAGACTGTTGCGGACGATGCCGCGGATCGCTTCAAAGTAGCCGGGATTTTCGGTCAGATCGAAGAACTCGGGGCTGATGTCAAAACCGACCAAAATGCCGCCTTCGCCTACACGTTCAATGACGTTGCGCTGGACCACGGCATCGGTGGCACCGCGCTTGAAATACACGCCATTGGTGGCGCTGTCGCGGATGTAGTTGTCTGCAACCGTCATCCGCGCAACGCTTGGCCGGACACGCACATTCTGCTGCGTGGGGATGGCCATTTCGCCAATCCGAAGTTGATGGCGCTGTGCGCAGGCGATAAGCGGATGGACTTCCTGTTCGGCCTGGCCGGCAACGCCGCGCTCACGCCCAAGGCCGCGCCGCTGATGAGTCGCGCCCGCGCACTACACGCGCAGCGCTGCGTGAATGCGCGCC
>JBBQQV010000023.1:0-14866 GCA_038215505.1 Lysobacterales bacterium | reverse complement strand
GCTCTACCGCATCGGCACGCGCGCCGGCCCAGTCGCGTGCCTCGAAGCGCTGCTTCGCGCGGTGGGTGATGCTGGAAAAACGCGCGTGGTAGTCGGCAAAGCCGTCACGCATCTGGGTGGCGCCTTGCAGGGCAAGCGGAGGCGACGGGTCAATAGGCATCATCGGCAGCAGTGGGTTCGAACGCAGTCGGACTCACGTTAGCGGATCACCTGCTCGGCGGCGAGCAGTTGAGCTGAATCTGGCACGACTGCCTGAGCGCTGCTCTTTGAGTGCAAGTTGGAACGCCGCTGGCAACAAGGCTGGCACACGGCAGGTTCGCAGCTCGCCCTTTGGTACAGGTTCGCAAACCTGTGCGCCTCGGTACAGTCGCGGCTCTATTCATCCGCCTGGGAGGGACGCGATGCATCGTTTACTGCGAGTCATGTGGCTGGCCGGACTTTTCGTCACCGCCTCTGTACAAGGCCAATGCCGCGATGCGGTGGTGCTGGTGCACGGCAATGCCGGCAAACCCGCCGACTTCGACAATACCTATATCGAGCTGCGCGCCCGCGGCATTGCTGCCAGCCAGATATTTAGTCCCAGCTGGGGCAGCAAGACCTGTCCGGCCTGCAATGATCACAGCGGCAGCGAAGAGACGCCGGTGATCAATGCAATGGTCAATGCTTTAGCGGTTTCCTGCAGCGGCAAGATCGATGTGATTGGCCATTCGATGGGTGCCACCTTGGCTGCGCGCGAGATCGACAAAAATGGGCTGCGAGCTCAGGTTGATGCCTTCGTTGGTATTGCTGGTGCCTTCCGAGGCCTGCGCACCTGCGGCACCTATCCGTTCAACGTGATTACCAGCACCTGCGGCTATTGGGGCCTGTCCATCGGCAGTCCACTGCTCAATGGTTTGGCCGGTAAACGCTTTGCTGATCGGGTGTATTCACTGAAGTCCTATTCGGATCAAATCGTCTGTGCGACCGGCGTGTGCACGGTGGGCGGCGTCCATTCCTCATCGATTTGGAACGAGAACGCGAGCTACACCTACGTCACCGGGCACTTTGGCTTGTTGACCGGCACAGCCGTCAAGCAGGCGGATCTGATCCAGTAGCGCGGTCCCTGTCCGAAAGCGCAGCGCAGCGCTGCACTGGACTGCGTTGGGTCGACTGCATAACGCAGGTAATCTCGCAGATAAAGCGAGTACATCTCAGCCGTGCAAAACGCGATCCCGCACCCAGCCCGGGAACGCGCTTGCCTCCATCGGCCGGGCGATGAAATAGCCCTGCGCGATATCGCAGCCCACGCGCCGTAACAGATTCCAGTCTTCCTGCGTTTCGGCTCCCTCTGCCACCGAGGTGATGCGCAGTTTGCGTGCCATCTCCAAGCTCGATTCGAGGATGAGTCGACTCGATTCGTGCTGATTGGCGTGCATCACAAAGGATTGGTCGATCTTGAGCTCGCTGAAAGGGATGCGCGTCAGCTGCTGCATTGAGGAGTAGCCGGTTCCGTAATCGTCTATGGACAGTCCGAAGCCCTTCATGCGCAAGCGGGCGAGGTTCTCCAGCACGCGACCGACTTCGGTCATCGCCGCCGATTCGGTGACCTCGAGAATCATGTGCTGCGGGTCCAACCCCTGGTTTCTGACTTGCCAGGTGATGGCATCGGCTATCGATACATCGCCCAACAGTTTCACTGAGAGATTGACTGACAGATTGATGTCGAGCCCAGCGGCGCGCCAGATCCGACAGTACTCAGCGCTCTTGGCCAACATGATCCAGGTCAGCTCGCCGATACGGTCACGCGATTCCAGCAGATCGATAAACGCGTGCGGTGCGACGATGCCATGCAGCGGATGACGCCAGCGCGCCAAGGCTTCGGCGCCACAGACCCGCCCGCTGGCAAGCTCAACCTTCGGCTGAAAATATGGCTCGAACTCGTCGTTATCCAGGCCGCGCAACACGTCTTGCAAGCTGTAACTGGAAACCTCGGCCTTGTCGTGCGGTGTGCCGTGGCTGCTTGGATAGTGCAGTTGGATCAACTCAGCCAGACGCTGCCTCGAAGCAGGCTTTTCAATCGTGCCAAGCAGTCTGACCCCATAGGCCGCGCACATGGTTTCGATCGAGTCCAGCAAGGCGCGGCTCAAACTGCTGGCGATGATGATGGAGGAACCCACCTGTGCTTGCGCCAGTGAGCGGATCAAAGCCATGCCATCCATATCCGGCATATCGATGTCAGTGACGATGAGATCGAACGGATGCTCTAGTTCCTGGCTGATCTCGATGGCAGCACGCCCATTGACCGCTTCACAGACGCCTTTGGCGCCCAGTGACTCGAGCATCTGCACCATCATTGCCCGCTGGAACTCGTGGTCCTCAGCAACCAGGAACAGCAGCCCGCGGGCCGGCTGAGCGGCGTCGGCGGGGCCACCAGCGAGGGCCGTGTTGGGCATGTCTGCGTCGCCTGGCAATTCAGGTGACGAGGTGGATGAGGTAATCATCGAGACGTTTGTGTTCCGAGTGGAGGCGCGGTAGCAGCGCTGAAACTCGCCCTGCGTCATGACTGTGTGCGGCTGTTTCAAGCTCGGCGCAGATCTGGGCGAAGGCGGTTGCCCCCACCAGTCGGCTCGCACCTTTCATGCGATGCGCCGCGTGAGCTGTCGCCGCAGCGTCTGCTGCTGCTATCGCTTGCAGCAGGCGAGTGACGTCTTGAGTGTTGATTCGTTGAAACAAGGCCAAAGCGCGAGCGTTGGCCACGTCATTACCACCGGTCAGCCGCTGCAGGACATCGCGGTCGAGCACGCTAGGATCACGCGCAAGTTGATTGCCAACTTGATTGTCGCCTTGCATCGTCGCTGGCCCAGCCGCAGCGAATCTCGACCCGGTAGCTACGGTGTCAGTGGGCGTCGGGCGGCGCTCCGCTGCGGGCAACCAGTGCTCGAGCAGGCGGCGCAAGGCCCCGAGGTCGGTGGGCTTCTCCAAGCGTCCATCCATGCCGACCGCGCTGCAGCGTTCGATCTCACCCCCCAGCTCGCTGGCGGTGAAGGCGATGATCGGCAGCCGCGGCAATCCATTCGCCAGTTCCAGCGCGCGCACCCGCCGACTCAATTCATAACCATCTACGACCGGCATGTTGCAGTCGGTAATCAGCAGGCTGTAGTTCTGTCGCTGCAGCGCAAACAAGGCTTGCTCACCCTGCTCCGCGGTATCCGCGTGATATCCCAGCACCCGCAACTGTCGTTGCAGCACCACCCGATTGACCAAATGATCATCGACGATCAGTACCAGCCGATGGTCCGGTGCCACGGGAGGATCAGAAGAGGCGACCGTCAAGCCAAAAGCCAATGGCGCATTGGCAGTGGGCGGCATGCTTGCGACTGAATGCATAGCGGCGTGATCCATCAGGAGTGAGAAGCCAGCCGCACGAACTGCCGTGCCACCGGATGGCGGGAGCCATTTCGCAGGCTCGTCCCTGATAAAGGTGTCGCGACAGCAACAGAGTTCGCACCCTCGGGGTGGCACTTCCGGGGCGAGAGTTATGAGCGGTTCATGCGCGGGTGGATAATTGGCATTGCCATTGGTGGCGCTAGCGCCCCAGCCGCCGCCTCAACCCGTCCGGCTAAATTGCCACGACTGCATGCGCCCACCTGCATACGGCATCACGCCATGAAAAGCGCGCGGGTCGGCGTCAAATATTAGCGGCAGGAAGTGCCTATCGCCTTCCCACATCGGCAGCTGCATCAGCCGATCCAGCGGCACCCATTCGAGGTCGCCCTCATGATTGCCGGTGTAAGCGGTGCCGGTGAAGCTTTCAATCAAGAAGATAAAGCCGAACCAGTCTTCGCCGTTTTTGCCAAAGCCGGGCCAGTTCAAGGTGCCGCGCAGGCGCATTTCCACGCAGTCGATGCCTGCCTCTTCTTTGATCTCGCGGGCCATGCCGGCGACCACGTCCTCGCAGGCTTCGAGCTTGCCACCCAGACCGTTGTATTTGCCCAAGTGCTCATCGTCTTGGCGCGCATTGCGATGGACCATCAGCACCTGTTTGCGGTCGGGCGAGAGCACGTAGCCCAAGGTGGCAACGATCGGGGTGTAAGGCATGCTGAGCTGGCCCTGATTGATTAACCGCTAGTCGTTCAATAGATCCAACAACTCATCG
The DNA here is from genome assembly GCA_038215505.1 of Lysobacterales bacterium. Taxonomy (GTDB): domain Bacteria; phylum Pseudomonadota; class Gammaproteobacteria; order Xanthomonadales; family Xanthomonadaceae; genus JANNWF01. The sequence continues at coordinate 10,731 of JBBQQV010000023.1, read as the reverse complement.
ACGCTGATCGCGGCCGCAGTGGCCTGCTCGCCGATCACCTGGTCGATCAATTCGCGTTTAGCACCGTGCAAGGCGAGAATCTGCTCCTCGATGCTGCCGGCCAACACCAACTTGTAGACGGTGACCGGCCGCGTTTGGCCGATACGGTGCGCGCGATCCGAAGCCTGTTGCTCAACTGCGGGATTCCACCAGGGATCAAGGTGGATCACGTAGTCCGCGGCGGTCAGATTGAGACCCACGCCACCGGCCTTCAAGCTCAGCAGGAACACACTTCCTTCGCCGGCCTGGAACGCCGCCACTTCGGTTTCGCGCTGTTTGGCGGGCGTGCTGCCGTCCAGATAGCGATAGCTGATCCCCTCGGCATCCAAGCGTTCGCGGACCAGGGTCAAGTAGTCGACGAATTGACTGAACACCAGCGCACGATGGCGATTGTCGGTGAGCTCGCGCACCAGTTCGACCAGGTGCTCGAGTTTGGAACTGGCCAATCCCAATTCCGGCGCCACCAACATCGGATGGCAGGCGGCGCGGCGCAGACGGGTGAGCTCGGCAAGGATATGAAAGCGGCGCTGTTCGGTCGGCATCGCCCCTTGCGCCATCGCCTGCACCGCCTGGCGGCGCAGGGCTGCAAGCAGTCGCGCTTCGCCGTCACTGGGTTCAACGCTGATCACGATCTCGGTGCGCGGCGGCAATTCGGAAAGTACTTCGGCCTTGGTTCGGCGCAACAGGAATGGGCCTATCAGTCGGCGTAGCGTTTCCCGCTGAGGCGCCCGCGGATCACGTTCCAACGGCTGCAGAAAACGCCGTCGAAATTGCTCCTCGGAGCCCAGCAATCCGGGGTTCAAGACGCGAAACAGGCTCCACAATTCGCCCAGATGATTTTCCAGCGGAGTGCCGGTCGCCGCCATACGGAAGTCGGCATTCAACTGCCGCACGGCTTGCGCGCGCAGGGTCGCCGAGTTTTTGATGGCTTGCGCTTCATCCAGCACCAGACTTGCGAAACGAATGGCCGCAAATGCCTCGATATTGCTGGCCAGCATGCCGTAACTCACCATTACCACATCGCCGTTGCCAAGCTCGGCGAGCGCTTGCTCACGATCGCCGTCGCCGTACATTCGCAGGCTCAGATTGGGTGCAAATCGACGCGCTTCAGAGCGCCAGTTGGCGACCACGCTGGTCGGCGCGATCACCAGCGCCGGCCCAAGCATTGCCCGCGCCGACAGCAGCGCCAAGGCTTGTACCGTTTTGCCTAAGCCCATGTCATCGGCAAGACACGCACCGCCGCCCCATGCCGCCAGCCGCATCAAAAAGTGAAAGCCTTCGATCTGGTAGTCGCGCAGCTCGGCCTGGAAATCGGCCGGCAATGGCGGCCGCAGGTCCTGCGCTGCTTCCATCTTCTGCAGTTGCTCGCGAAACGCATGGTCGCGCTGACTGTCTTCGTCGAGCATCGATTCGAGTATGAAGGCGGCGGTTTTTGGCACCTGCACATTGCCGCGTTCGTCGGCAAAACTACGCAGCACTTGCAGGCGTCGGCGCAACTCGCCATCCAGCGCCAGCACGCGATCACCGTCAAGACGCAGATAGCGGCCTTGCGCCGATGGCAGGGCGCGCAACACGTCTGAGAGCGCAATCACGCTGCCATCGTCCAGCGCCAAGCCGCCCTTGGCCGCAAACCAGTCGCGCTGCGCACTGACCTGAACCTGCAAGCCGCCTTCGGCTTTCGGTCGCGATACGCGCAGCGGTTTGCCGGCGCGCCAAGCCAAGGTCAGATTGGGTTGCTGTTGCAATGCACCCAGCAGATCCAGCGCGGCGTCGGGAGACTCCACTTCCATTCGCTCCCCAGCATCCAGTGTGTCGGGCAGCACGCCACTGTCTTTGAGGGCGGCAAAAGCGACGCGCTCGGCCGCCAACTCGCGCAGCGCACGACACGGCATTCCGTCGACGGTACCGAGCACGCTTTCTGCGCCCTCGCCCGGCGGAAATGCAGGACCGGCATCGCCGAGCGGACAGACGACGATGCGCACCGACAAGCCATCGCGATAGGTTTCCAGTTGCGCCACCAGGCCACTTTCGGCGGCACGCTCGACGATGCCAAAGTCGGCCAGATCCGCATCCAAGCGCAACTTGCGGCCCAAATCGGGCAGCAACTGCAACAGTGGGCCGACGGCTTCTTCCGGCAAGGTGAGACCTTCACCAAGAATGTCTCCGATCCGTTTCAAGGTCGCATCGGGGCGATAGATGTGGATCACGTCGCCGTGCCGAATCAGGAACGCGTCGCCCAGCGCCGCCTGCGCAGGGGTAATCGCAATCTTGATGCGCTTGTCAGGCAGACGCTGCGCGCGCAGCGCCGCTTCTCCCGCCCGCACTTTCAGCGGCGCATGCGGCGGCTGGGAAGCAAATACCCGCGGATGCTCGATCAGCGCTTGCACCACGCGCGACGAGGCGACGTAGCCGTAGTAGCCGTCTGCCGGCGCTGAGATCATGGCTGCCAGCAAGCGGTGATCGGGATCGTCGGGGGCCACTCGCTCCAATGCACCGCGCCAACCGGCAGGTGTGGCGAGGCTGCGGCCGGTGGTGAAACTGTCACCCCGTGCTCGCTGCTCGGCGACTTCAAACCCCAAACCACTGCGCGCATCGTCCTCTTTCAGCGACACCAGAATGCGTAGACGCGAATGACCTGCACTGCTGGCTTTCGCGGTCTTGCCGCTGTCGCTTGCCAAGGCGCTGGCAAGCGCATCGATCGCCTTGCGCCAAACCGGTGTCGGCCGCACCCAGTCGCGTAATGCCGGCACTGGCGCGGGTTGATCGTCTGGCAAAGCGTCGCGCAAACTGTCGATCTGCGCGGTAAGCCACGTCCAGCCGGCTTGCTCGGCACCGTTCCTCGCATATTGCAGGCGCGCAGCCAAATGCTTTGAGCTTGGCTGGCCAGACCAGCGCAGCAACAGCGCCAGCCACCACCAATCGTCAGCGCGCGCCACATCCGGCAGCGGCGGTTCGACAAAGGCGCGGCCAGCGCTGCTGGCTTGCGTATAGAGCTGCCACACGGCGACGCCAAAGGCGCCTTCCTCATCGCGCCACGCATCGCGCACGGCGGCCAGCTTCTGCCGCCGTTCGATCAGTTGCGGTGTCTCGGCCACACTCAAGCAGGCGAAGTGCAGCTTGCCGGTGAGCAGCATGGGCATTGAGCGCGGGCCGTTGACCTTGCGCAGCATCTTGAGGCCAGATTCGAAATCCGCAAGCGCGGCGGCGGCGCTTGCCCCATTGAGCAAGGCAGTCGCCGCCGTAGCGACACTTTTGGCGGCGGGATATCGGTCGCCAAGCCGCGCAGCAACGCCCGTGTCGCCGCGCAACAGCGCGTGTTCGAACAGCGGCAACCACACCACCGGCTGTGCGTCTTCGTCATCCAGCATAACCAAGCCGCGCGCGTACAAGCCTGCGGCGCGGGGGTCGGGAGCCATCAACTGTCGCCATAACAATTGCGCCAATAGCCTGGCGGCCAAGGTCGGCGGCATCAGCGCCACAGCGCTGCCGTCGTCGTCATCAAACAACGTGATGATCTCGCGGATGGCGTTCTCAGACGGTTCGCGGTCGTAATAACCGCCAAGCGCCAGCCGATCCGGACGCATTCCACCCAACAAGGCCGCAATTCGCACCCGATTGCGCAAGGCGTGATCGAAGCTCGACTCCAAAAGCGAGACCTTGCGGATGACATCGGCATCGACCAGGGCCTCGGCAATGCGACGCGCGCGACCGCTCATCAGCAAGCCGCGCACGATCGCCCGCCGGAATGCGTCTTCCTGCCGCGGACGCACTTCATTCACCCGCGAGGGCGAGACGAACTCGCGCAGCTTCAGCAAGCGCTGCGCGACTTCGGTCGACTTGGCTAGCGCCCACTCAGGCTCCGGCGCGCACAAGCGCAGCAGCTCGGCGAGCATGCCTGGCGCGATGGGCCGCGCATCCAGCGCCAATAGCTCGACCAAGGCCTGATCGCCTGCGCTCAAGGCGCGGTAGCGACGCGCCAATGGGTCGCCGCTGTTGGCGGTCGTGGATAGCGGAATTGGGTGCTGGGAAACCATGCGTTAGGGTCCGATCTGCCGCCTTGCATCAACGGCATGCCCGGCAATGAAACAATGGTCACGGCAAGCTCAAGGTGCGGCTCGCTATGGAGGTCAAGCAGCCATGGGGTTGGAAAGAACCCGAGGGCTTCAGCACACAGCGGGGCTACATCGCCGCGATCAAAAGATCACCAAATTCGGAACACTTCACCTCGCGCGCGCCGTCCATCTGTCGCGCAAAGTCGTAGGTCACCGCCTTGTTGCCGATGGCTGCGTCCATCGCCCGGATCAAGACGTCGGCCGCCTCGGTCCAACCCATGTAACGCAGCATCATTTCGCCAGACAGAATCACCGAGCCCGGATTGACCTTGTCCAGATCGGCGTACTTGGGTGCGGTGCCATGGGTCGCCTCGAACACGGCATGACCGGTGATGTAATTGATGTTGCCGCCCGGCGCGATGCCGATGCCACCCACCTGCGCAGCAAGTGCATCGCTCAAATAATCGCCATTCAAGTTGAGTGTGGCGATGACGTCGAACTCGGCGGGTCGGGTGAGCACCTGTTGCAAGGTGATGTCGGCGATGGCGTCCTTGATGATGACCTTGCCTGCAGCAATCGCCGTGGCCTGCTCGGCATTGGCGGCCGGCTCGCCAGAGGCCGCCTTGGTCCGTTCCCACTGGTCCCAGGTGTAGACCTGATCGGCAAACTCACGCTCGGCCAAGGCGTAGCCCCAGTTACGGAACGCGCCTTCGGTGTACTTCATGATGTTGCCTTTGTGCACGATGGTCACCGACTTGCGCTTGTTGGTGATCGCGTACTCGATAGCGCTCCTGATCAAGCGCTCGCTGCCGTCCTTGGACACCGGCTTGATGCCGATGCCGGAGGTCTCGGGAAAGCGGATTTTGCCGAACTCCTTTGGGAAGTTCTCCTTCAGGAATGCCATGAATTTCCTGTTGTTGTCGCTGCCGGCTTCAAACTCGATACCGGCATAGATGTCTTCACAGTTCTCGCGAAAAATCACCATTTCAACCGCGCCAGGATTCTTCACTGGACTGGGCACGCCCTTGAACCAGCGCACCGGGCGCAAGCAGACGTAAAGATCGAGCATCTGCCGCAAGGCGACGTTGAGCGAGCGAATGCCACCACCGATCGGCGTCGTCAGCGGTCCCTTGATCGAGACCAGATAGTCACGACAGGCTTGAACGGTGGCTTCCGGCAGCCACGTCCCGAACTGGTTGTTGGCCTTTTCGCCGGCATAGATTTCCATCCAGTGAATCTGGCGTGCGCCGCCGTAAGCCTTGGCGACTGCCGCATCCAACACCCGTACCGAGGACGCCCAAATATCCCTCCCGGTGCCATCACCCTCGATGTAGGGAATGATCGGATTGTTCGGCACATGCAAGACGCCGTCAGCGATGGTGATCTTGGCACCGCCCGGCGGCGGGCTGAGCACTTGATCGGCGGCTGCGCCGCTACGCGAACCTTGTTCGACAGCCATAAATCCTCCGGATGAATGCCGCCTCGCCGTGGCGAACGCGACCGTGGTTGGGGACCAACGCAACAGGGCATTGTCGCTGGTTGCGAGGGTCGCGGGAAGGAGAAGTTTTGAGCATCAAGATGTTACGAAAGTCCAACCACCATGACGCTTCCTTGCTGATTGCGCCGATGGTGGCAAATGCAGGGTGCGATGATCAACAAGATGCGAAAATGCGCGACCGCGCACCGCCCTTCTGAGCTGAGCCAGTCTTCATGCCGACCCCGCGCAAGCCACAGTACTGGTTGCTCAAATCCGAGCCCGAAGAGTTTTCAATCGTTGATCTTGCCCGCGTTGGGCAGGAGCCTTGGAGTGGCGTGCGCAACTATCAGGCACGAAATTTCATCCGCGACGGCATGCGCGTGGGTGACGGGGTGATGTTCTATCACTCCAACTGCGCGCAACCGGGCATCGTCGGCTTGGCAACGGTGGCGAGCGCGGCCAAACCCGACCCCACCCAGTTTGATGTAAAGAGCGACTACCACGACCCTGGCAGCCTGCTGGCCGCGCCGCGCTGGTTGCTGGTCGATATCGCCTATGGACGCACGCTTGCGCGCACTATCAGCCTCGAGTTACTCAAGCAACACGCCGAGCAGCTCGGCGACTTTGCATTGTTGCGACGCGGCAATCGGCTGTCGGTGCTGCCGGTGGGCGTTGCCCAATGGCGACACATTCTCACACTCGAGTCTAACGATCATGGCGACCAGCTCCTGCAAGCACGAAAGGCCAAGTCGCCATGATCGTCAGCAGAAGCATCGTGCTTCCTAACCCCTCCCCGACCCTCCCCGAACATCGGGGAGGGAGAAAAGCAGGAACATCGGGTGCACTTAAAACAACCAGGAGTCAGCGGTGAGCAAAGAAGCAGGCAAACAGCGCTCTGCGGAGCGCGCCTTAAGTTACGTAGAAGAGGGCAGCGTGGTCGGCGTCGGCACGGGCTCGACGGTCAAGTACTTCATCGATGGCTTGGGACGCATGCGCGACCGCATCGAAGGCGCCGTGTCGAGCTCGGAGCAGAGCTCGGCCTTATTGAAAGCGGCCGGCATTCGCGTGCTTGACCTGAACGCCTATGGCCCTCTGCTGCTGTACGTCGATGGTGCCGACGAGTGCGACCCGCATCGGCGGTTGATCAAAGGCGGTGGTGCTGCACTCACTCGCGAGAAGATCATCGCCGCCGCCAGCGCCAAGTTTGTCTGTGTCATCGACGCCAGCAAGCAGGTTGCCGTGTTGGGAGCGTTTCCTTTGCCGGTCGAGGTGATTCCGATGGCACGCAGCCATGTCGGCCGCTACTTGCGTCAACTCGGCGGCCAGCCCGTATGGCGCGACGGTGTGGTCACCGACAACGGCAATTGGCTGCTCGATGTCCACAACATGCGCATCATCGATCCGGTCGCCTTGGAGCGCGAGATCAATCAGATTGCCGGCGTGGTCAGCGTCGGCCTGTTTGCACAGCGGCCGGCAGATGTGGTGGTGGTGGATGGAGAAGTGCTGGCGTAGGTGCGATGGCTTCGAGCGGTGCGCGGCGCAGGCGACGTTCCGAGCGCCGCTCGCCAATGTCTTGGGCCGGCGCGACAGGGCGTAGCCGCAAGGCGGCCGAGTCGCACATCCATGCGCTCGAACAGCCGCCCCTTGCCCCTTGCCCCTTGCCCCTTGCCCCGGCCCCGGCCCCGGCCCCGCAGTTCAGCGCGATGACGGCGTCCAAGGTCAATAGCAACGACAACGGAGAAGTTCATCACCTTGTTTGCTCTTGCTCCTGCGGTGTCTGTTGCGCCTGCGGTTGCGTTTGCTCTCGGGCCCCCTTTGTGGCGGCGGCGGTTGGGAGATCAGGCCCGGAACGGGGTGCGCGCATGGAGGCGCGTTCGTTTTCGCCAGTACATGGATGTACTGTCGGGGCTGCGCCCGCGCCTTCGCTTCGCTCGGTCGAAAACCCCTCCCAACTGCCGCGAACCCGCCGCTTCATCGCGGGTGCCACATCGGGGTCGCCTTATCTTTTGGTTACTTTTCTTTCCGTCGGGCTTCCTGCCCTCCGCCCTTTGGGCCGCCTTTGGCGTTCCGGCGCGCTCCTGCACGCCTTGTGACGACTCAAAGAAAAGTGACTCGGCCGCCGCTGACCGAGCGAAGCGAAGGCCGGGGCGAAGCCTCGGAATGAACGAAACCTTGCCTCGAAGCCAAAACTAGCGAGTGAAGCCTTGAAAGTTGGATCCCGGCCCACGCCAAAATGTCGAAACCAAGAGGCGCCGACAGCGCAACCCTTTACCCCACATCGTGCTTCAACATCGACCCCAATCCGCCCTGCAAGGCATACACCTCGGCATAGCCCAGCCGGGTCAGTATGAAAGCGGCGGCCGCGCTGCGTTCGCCGGTGTTGCAGTAGATAATCAATTTGGCTGAACGCGGAAAGCGTTGGGCGACGTCCTCACGCAGCCGGAACAGGGGAATGTTGACCGAGCCTTTGATTGCGCGCTGAGCGTGCTCGCTGGGCATGCGCACATCGACGACGCTGGCGCCGCCGCGGGCGAGCAAGGCGGCTTGTCCTGCGTTCAACCACTCCACCACCGGTGGCTTCAACACTTCTTCAAACGGCTTGCGACCCAGTCGCATCAAGCGGCCGTCTTGCATCATTCTGACCGTCGCGTTGCGCGGTGTATTGGACAACAGCGCGTCTTCGCCGAAGCAATCGCCGCGGACCAGATAGGCAACGATCGAGTCGGCACCATCCAGTTGTTTGGAAACGGATGCCGCGCCTTCCTTGATGACGTAGAAATAGTCGCCCGGGTCACCTTCGCGAATGACCAGATCACCGGCTTTGACGGCGACTTCTTCAAACGCTTGGAACATGCGTTCGATATTGCCAGTTGGCAATTTGTGAAATGCCCGGCTTTGCAGCAGGCGAAACACCCAGCGATTGCCCTGCGGGCTTTCATCAATGTGGCGGAAGCTGTCGCCTCGACTCAGTTGGTCCCACGCAATCACTTTTTCCGCATAGCGGCGATCCAAGCGCAGTACGCGGGCACTGCTTGAGGTCACCGTGGCCGTGAAGCGGCGCGGCTGCGATTCGCCGATGGGATAGCGTCCCTGCAGGGAACTGGCGCTGGTCTTCTTGTTGCGGCCGTCGGGATAAACACCCTCGAACTCGCCTTCGATCAGGTACAGCGTATCGCCGTCGATATCGCCAGAACGGAACAACACTTCGCCCTTGGAGAACTCGATCGACGCGGACTCGCTGGCCAATTGCTCGCGCGTTTCTTCGCGCAGGCTGTCGAGCGGATACAAACGCGCCAGATCGCTGCTTTCAAAACTCATGTATGACTCTCCCCGGTTCAGCCCGCAGTGTAGCGCTGACCGATGCTGCGCAGCGACAAGCAGCCGCTGCGATTCCTCCCGGGTTCTATCAGGAACAGCGCTGATCGACGGCGTGGCCGATCAGCGCCCTCGCAGCTACTCGATATCGAGGAAGCTGCGCAGCTGCTCAGAGCGCGTCGGATGACGCAGTTTGCGTAGCGCCTTTGCCTCGATCTGACGGATGCGCTCGCGGGTGACGTCGAACTGTTTGCCGACCTCCTCCAGCGTGTGATCCGTATTCATATCAATGCCAAAGCGCATGCGCAGCACTTTCGCTTCGCGCGGGGTGAGCCCGGCCAGGACGTCGCGCACGGTTTCCATCAAACCGGTGACGGTGGCGGTTTCATCCGGCGATTCGATGCTGGTGTCTTCGATGAAGTCGCCCAGGTGGGAATCTTCGTCGTCACCAATCGGCGTCTCCATCGAGATGGGCTCCTTGGCAATTTTTAACACCTTGCGGACTTTGTCCTCAGGCATTTCCATTTCTTTTGCCAGCTCTTCGGGCGTGGGCTCTCGGCCGAACTGCTGCAACATCTGCCTAGAGATGCGGTTGAGCTTGTTGATCGATTCTAACATGAGCACCGGAATACTGATGGTCCGGGCCTGATCTGCAATCGAGCGGGTGATCGCTTGGCGAATCCACCACGTGGCGTAGGTGGAAAACTTGTAGCCACGACGGTATTCAAACTTGTCGACCGCCTTCATCAGGCCGATGTTGCCTTCTTGGATCAAGTCCAGAAACTGTAAGCCACGATTGGTGTACTTCTTGGCGATCGAGATAACCAAGCGCAGGTTGGCCTCGACCATTTCCTTCTTGGCTTTGCGCGCCTTGGCTTCGCCGATCGCCATCGAGCGATTGATCTCTTTGATGTCAAGCAGCGACAGGTGCAGCGCTTTCTCGATCGCGATCAGCCGTTCTTGCTCTGCCACGATCGCATCACGGTATTCACGCAAGCCCGACGACCACTTCTGCTTGCGACGCAGCATCTCATCGACCCAGTCGACGCTGGTTTCGCTGCCCGGGAACGTGCGCAGGAAGTCTTTGCGCGGCATTTTCGCGTGCTTGATGCAGTGATCCATGATGACCCGCTCGTGGCTGCGCACCGAGTTGACCACTTCACGCAACTTGACCACAAAGCTGACCACCAGCGCAGGCGGCAGTTTCAGACGCAGAAACTCCTCTGCCATTTCTTCGCGCAGTTTGATCGTCTTCTTGTCGGCCGAGCCGAGCTTGGCATGGGTCTTTTGAAAGCGCAGGTACATGCCCTTCAACAGATCCATGCGACGTGCGGCTTCGACTGGATCAGGTCCAGTTTCAGCCGGGGATTCGTCGGCGTCCTCGTCGGCGTCCTCGTCGTCTTCGACTTCGACCTCTTCGGCCTCTGATGCAATCAGCGCGGCAGCCGCAGCTTCGGCAGCAGCGGCGGCCTCCAGATCGGCATAACCGGCGACCACTTCGGTCAACCGCTTCTTGCCTTCAAGGTGGAGGTCGTACTCTTCGGTCAGCAGCTGAATCGACCACGGAAAGCTGGCCAGTGCCGACTGCACTTGATACAGACCTTCTTCGATGCGTTTGGCAATCGCGATTTCGCCTTCGCGCGTCAGCAATTCGACCGTACCCATTTCGCGCATGTACATGCGCACAGGGTCGGTGGTGCGGCCGGCTTCAGAATCCAGAGCCGACAACGCCGCGACTGCTTCTTCGGCAGCGGTTTCGTCGTCGGACGAGCGCGCCGAATCGGACATCAACAAAGTCTCGGCATCCGGCGCAATTTCGTGCACCTGGATACCCATATCGTTGATCAT